>DVLK01000064.1 GCA_018715545.1 Candidatus Caccovivens faecavium
CCATTTAAGCATAGCACATGGAAATAGTGTGCATTAGTCCCCTTGGAATTTTCAGTTGAAATAATCGGATGTGCAAAAAGCACTTCATCACAATATTCAACATCAAAATATTTGTAACTACCAAAATAATGTGGCTTTTGTAATCTTAACAATAGATTATTGTATAACTTACTCATCTTTTCCTCCAAATTTACCCTTTAATTTTAGCATCAAAGTAAGCTGTTGTCAATAGTAAATTTTAAGATATACCAAAAAATGTTTGGTTAAGCAATACATTTATATTCATCGTGTATAAAAATAAAAAAACATATTGGTTAAACAATATGCTTTTAGTTTGATTGTCTATTATATTTTTTATTGAACTTTTCAACATTACCGCTGGCATCAACCACTTTCTTCTTACCTGTGTAGAACGGATGGCACTTATTGCAGATGTCGATTTTAAGAGTGTCGCCCTTAACGCAAGAACCTGTTTTGAAGGTATTTCCACATGCGCAAGTTACGGTCACTTCATGATAATCTGGATGTATCTTCTCTTTCATATTCCTCTCCTTTTAGTCACCAAGGTATGGAAGAAGTGCCATGTTTCTTGCTCTCTTAATAGCGTTAGCAAGTTCTCTTTGATGATAAGAGCAAACACCTGTTTGGCGTCTTGGCAAAATCTTTCCCTTTTCTGTGACATATTTTCTAATTTTTGCAACATCTTTATAGTCAATCGTCTTTTCGCCAGCAACACAGAAAGCACAAACTTTCTTTTTTGATGGCTTACGATATTTTTTTGTAGCAACCTTTTCTTCGGTTTTAACTTCGCTCATATTTTACTCCTTTTAACTAAATTTTAAAATGGCAAACTATCATCCTCAATTTCTTCTAGTTCTGCCGTTTGCTTAACTGTTTCACGCTTAGGCTCGCTTGGCACCATGCCGTCACTATCACCTACTCTTGCCCCAGATGTGATAAATTCCACTTCATCAGCAACAATGTCAGTCGTATAGCGTTTTGCGCCCTCTGGTGTTTCATAGCTTGATGTTTGTATTCTACCAACCACTGCGCACTTTGAGCCTTTCTTTAAAAACTTTGCACAATTCTCAGCCTGATTTCTCCAAACGACAATGTTTATGAAATCCGCTTCCCTTTCGCCGTCAGCATTTGCAAATCTTCTTGTTACAGCAAGTGAAAATCTGCAAACAGAAACGCCACCATTTGTGGTGGTAAGCTCAGGATCTCTTGTCAAGTTTCCGATTAGTATAACTTTATTCATATTTTTCTCCTATTTCTTTACAAACATTTGACGAACAATACCTTCGGTGATTGTCATAAGCTTATTCATCGCTTCAACTTCGCTTGGTTCCATTGTTATGTTAAAGATAACATAGTAGCCTTCGTTTGAAAAGTTGATAGGATAAGCAAACTTCTTCATACCTATTTTCTCAACGCCATCTACTGTTCCCTTGTGAGCTTCAACATAGGACTTGAACTTGTTAATTAGTTCTTCTCTTTTTTCTTCGCTCACTTTCGATGCGATGATAAACATAAGTTCATACTTATTCATCTTTCTACCTCCTTTTGGACTAAATGGTTTTTGGTCTTTTGCCAAAAACAAGGACAGTACTATACTGCTTATAATAATTTATCATATAAAACTAACTTTGTCAAGAGAAATAACCTAAAATTTTATATATAAAAAAACTAACCATATGATTAGTTGTCTTTATTTTCTCTTGATATACTTTTATCTTCAAATATGCGAGAATATCCATTCTCTCCATAATAGCGAACATCTACTGCTTGTGGAGTTATCCACATTTCAACTCCTACTGGAAGCGGTGATAATTTTGTGTCATCATTCCTAATCTTTGTGTTATGACAAAATATTCCAAGAGTGAGCCCTGCTACGCCGTTTTCGTCAGTAAATAGATAGACACATTTATCTCTGTCTTTATGCATTTGTTCGGCGATAAATTCAGCAAAATAACTTTCAAGCACATCGCGCCTTTCAGGCTTAACATATTCGCATACATTTTCCATAAAATCTATTTCATCTTCAAGCGTTTCTCTCTCTTCGTTTATGGCCTGTTGCAATGCTCTTATTCTTCCTTTAAGAAAACTAACTTCATTGACGCCTAAGGAATTTTCTTCTTTTGATAAAAAAGCTGATAATTCATTCAACTTTTCTTGATAAGCTTCCACACTTTTTATTTGTTTTTCAATAACTTTATTATTGTAGTGATTGGAATTTGTTAAAATATCCATCCACCATTTGACTGCAAAATTTATAGTTCTCATTATGTTCTCCTACCATAATTTTATATCAATCATGCCTTAATGTCAATAACCAATTTTTAAACAGTGCTAAAATATACTCCGCACAAGTTTCAATCATTCATAACTATAAAAAAGACTAGGCTTTGCCTAATCTTTAATTTTCTCTGCCATGGCAGTTTTTGTATTTCTTTCCGCTTCCACATGGGCAAGGGTCATTTCTGCCGATTTTCTTTTCGGTGTTTACAACTGTCTTTTGAATTTTTCGTTCCTGAGGTCTATCGTCCTTTTTAGGATCGTAAGTTTTTGCCTCTGTATTTTTTAAGTTGGTGTTTGGAGCAGGCTCTCTACGCCTAATCTCCACATTTGCATTTAAAAGAAGCAGGCAAGTTGTTTCGCGGATTTTATCAACCATCTTATCAAACATCTCATACCCGTCTTTTTTGTAAGCCAAGATAGGGTCTTGATTACCAAAGCCACGCGCAAAAATCTCGTTTTTCATAATCTGCATATCATCTATGTGGTTCATCCAATTGGTATCAACAACTTTCAAAAGAATAAACTTTTCAATATCGTCAAATTTTATTCCTAATTTCTTTGCCTCTTCTATCTTCTTTTCATAACGCTCTTTAACCATTTCAAGAAGTTTCTCGTTGAAGTCCTCTATGTCAAAGCCCTCACAAAGTTCTTCCGTGATAGCATTTTTCCCTTTCTCTAAAAGCCCGTTTTCCACCTCTTTGTTTATCTTTGCATAATCCCATTCGAAATATGGCTTTTCCGCATCCACACAGCGATTGACATATTTAGAAACAAGATGAGGAAGCATATTCATAATCTCTTCGTGCACACTTTCGCCGTCTAACACTCTGTTTCTTTGATCATATATAATCTCTCTTTGAGCGTTTAAAACATCGTCAAATTGAAGGACAGTCTTTCTGATTGCGAAATTCTGCATTTCAATCTTCTTTTGCGCGCTCTCTATCTGTTTGGACATAATTTTAAGCTGAATAGGCGTGTCCTCTTCCAAACGGAAGAAAGATGCAAGTTTCTTAAATTTATCACCTGCAAAACGCCTTATGAGGTCATCTTCAAAGGAAATAAAGAAAACGCTAGAACCAGGGTCACCCTGACGCGAAGCACGACCGCGTAACTGATTATCTATACGCCTTGATTCATGACGCTCAGTGCCTATAATATGAAGTCCGCCCACTCTTTTTACTTCTTCTTTTTCGGCATCAGTTACCTTTTTAAATTCTTCAAAAAGTTCCTGGTAACGCTTTCTTGCTCTCTCTAAATCCGCATCATTAACAGTGTTGAAAGCGGTAGCATAAGATATTTGTTCATCGGTGAAATTTTCATCCTTCATCTTCTTCTTTGCCATAAATTCCGGATTACCGCCAAGAAGAATATCGGTTCCGCGCCCCGCCATGTTAGTGGCAATAGTAACCACCCCACTTCTTCCTGCCTGAGCGACAATTTGGCTTTCCATTTCATGATTTTTAGCGTTCAAAACAGTATGTTTAATCTTTGCTTCTTTTAAAGCCTTTGAGATAAGTTCACTCTTTTCAATGGTGATTGTACCAATAAGAATAGGCTGTCCAGCCTCATGACGGCGCTTAATCTCTTCAACTATCGCCTTAATTTTTCCTCTTTCAGTTGAGAAGATGATATCTGGCTCATCCTTTCTGATATTTGGCAAGTTTGATGGAATGGTGACAACATCAAGTTTGTAGATTGCTCTAAATTCACCCTCCTCTGTCTTAGCTGTTCCCGTCATACCAGACAGCTTGTTGTATAAACGGAAGTAATTTTGAAAGGTTATGGTGGCAAGTGTTTTGTTTTCATCTTTGATGTCTACACCCTCTTTTGCTTCGATTGCTTGATGCAAACCGTCATTATAGCGCCTACCAGGCATTAAACGCCCAGTAAACTCATCGACTATGACAACTTCGCCGTCCTTTACAATGTAGTTTTCATCTCTAAACATGATGAAATTAGCTTTTAAAGCGTTATTGATATGGTGGTTGAGTTCCAAGTTGTCAACATCGGAAAGGTTGTCAAGTTTAAAATACCTTTCTGCCTTTTCCACACCACTTTCTGTAAGGTTAATAGCCTTTGTCTTTTCGTCCTTTTCATAGTCCTCAGGCTTTAAAGTTTTAACAAATTTTTGCGCTGAAATATATTGCTCGCTAGATTTCATTCCGCGACCAGAGATAATGAGCGGAGTTCTTGCCTCATCAATCAATATGGAGTCCACCTCATCGACAATAGCAAAGCTATGTCCGCGTTGCACACGCTGAGCCTTGTTAACCGCCATGTTGTCACGAAGATAATCAAATCCTAGTTCGTTGTTCGTGCAGTAGGTGATGTCACAAGCATAGGCTTTACGCTTGTCCGCCTCCTGCATACCTGAAACCGCAATGCCAACTGTAAGCCCTAAAAAGCGATAGACTTTGCCCATCCACTCAGCATCACGCTTTGCAAGATATTCGTTGACAGTGACAACATGCACGCCTTCGCCAGTTAATGCGTTTAGATAGGCTGGAAGAGTTGCCACAAGTGTTTTTCCTTCACCAGTTGCCATTTCCGCAATACGCCCTTGATGGAGTGCAATACCGCCTAAGATTTGCACATAGAAATGACGCATCTTTAAAACTCTATCTGACGCCTCACGCATAACAGCATAAGCCTCCGGAAGAAGGCTTAAAAGACTTTCGCCGTTCTTATAGCGTGCTTTAAAGTCAATTGTGCAGTTTTTAAGCGCCTCGTCAGAATAAGAACGATACTTATCTTCAAGCGCCACAACTTTATCTGCAATCTTTTTTAATTTTTTTATCTGTGATTTATTTTCACTACCAAAAAGTCCCATATTTTCTCCCAAAATTCCACTCATTTGCAAATATTTAAGCACAAAGATAGTCGGTATTTGTGTAGTTATAAACATACAAATGGTGGATATCTCTAAAAAATCATATCCATTTTAGCAAAAAAAAGAAAAAAACACAACAATTTTATTTTATTTTTTCTCGATTTGGCATGTATTTAACAAAAAATTAATCAAATATATATTTTTTAGCCAAAAATTGACAAATAATACAATATATGTTATAATTATTCAAATAAATTGGAGGTCAATATGCCAGAAACGCAAAATAAAGCAAACAATCTTTTAAATATACAAAGAGGCAAGGGCGATATAAACTCTTACCAAAATAAAGATGGCTTTTTTACAACGCAGTATGTGGCACTTGGAAATAGCAATTCAAATCTTCTTGCTCAAAGTTTGACAGTTGCAAGATACCAAAATGATAAAAACGAAAAATTACCTCTTATCACAATAAAAAAAGGAGATGATGTCGTTGCACGCTTCTATAATGTCCGTGGCGAAGGCGACCAAATCTTTATGGATATCCTCGACCCTAGCCTTCAAAGAAATTTTGAAGAAAACAAAATCTCCTCAAAAGAAGTGGCAATCTCAGGGCTTGAACTTGACAAGAAGCTAGATGTCAGAGTTAAAGGGCTTGGCAAAGATTTAGGTGTTCTTTTCTCAGCCTTTGGCTTTCAGATGCAAACACCAGAAAAAAATCAAGTGTTAAAAAATGAAAGTTTGCCTTTTGATATCGAAGTAGGAGAAAATTTCTTAGATAAAGCGCTTAAAAATCAACTTGATAACACAAAAGATAAAGGATGTTTGTTAAGCGAAAGCATGTCCCTTAACTCCCCTACCATGCAAGGTATGTTAAGAGCATCGACCTTTAATGAAAATTTAGGAAATACTTTTACAAAATCAGAAAAGAGCTTTGCAGATGGTAAAGTTAAAATAACTTCCTTAAATTACGATACAACGATTAACAATCAAACTGTTAAACGCCCTATTCAATTTATCGAAGCAAATGGTAAGATTTCCACCTACCTTTCCATAGTTGACGGACTAACAAATAGAGAAAAAAATGGTCGCTTTTACGAAATATCAAATATTAGAGTGACCAAGGACAATAGGATTTTCCTTAAAATTACTGATGATAGTTTAGATACCATTGGAGGTAGCACGCCTCACACAAGAACCATTGAAATTCCTCATAATAATGACAGCACCCTTGTAAACTACATAAAAAATGATGTATTAAAAAATAAAAATTATGAAAATCTTAATGATAAAGCAAGTGACGATAGTGTTATAGATACGCTCTCAACAAACGCCTCGCTTTCTAATAAAGAATATGGCGAAATAGAAAATCAAATTGGCGGAAATACACAAGTTTTTGATAGTGCTGGCTTTATTAGAAGGGATCAACCTGAAAATAGTTTTGAAAATCTAAACGAAGCACAAGAAATTCCAGAAGTTGATAAAAAGGAATATGACAAATCTCATGATATAAATCCAATGGAAACTGTTGGCTCTCCACTACCTAACAAGGATGCAAGCGCTAAATTATTTGCTGATGACGCTAACAATGGTAATCCAGAGAATGATAGAGAGCCTGAGCCACAACCTGAGCCTCAACCTGAGCCTGCACCTCAGTCACCTGCTGGTGATAATGAAAGAACTGGCGATGAAAGAGAAGGTGAAAGAGAAAATACTGATAGGGAAGCGGATGGTAGTAATCCAGCTGGCGGACCACCTCCTGTTGCCCCTCATACCGAAGAACAACATGACGAAAATGCCCCTGCTCCTAAAAAGAGAAGTGCGCTTGACATTCCGTTTATTGACAAGAAAGACGACGCTAAGGGCTTTGATAAAGATAAATCAAACGCCTTAGCTGCAAAGCTCGGCACAGGCATTTTAGGTGTTTCAGCAGTTTTGCTCGCTTTCAGTGTCATAATTCCATTCTTAGCTCCATTTGCAATAGCAGGTCTTGCAACAGCAACCATTGTCTATACTAAGCCTTGGGAGCTTTTTGCAGCAGGTAGCTCCACCGCCGTGGACAGAGCAAACGCAAAACTTGCAAAGGAAAAATTAAAAGAATTAAAAAGAGAGCGTAAAGCTGAAAATGCACTTGCGAGAGAGCAAAGCGAAAAGAGAGCAAAAAATGCCATATTAAACAAAAATCAAAAACAAATTGAAAGATTAAATGAAGAAAATGGTGGAATAGACGCAAGAATTGCCATGTTAGAAAGATATAAAAGAGAACTTCAAACGCAGAATGGTATTCTACTCACTCATGGACGCCAAGAAGGCGATTTTAAAAATTTTAACCTAGACGAAGCTAATATGACTGAGGAAGAAAAAGAACAGTACAGAGCTCTTTTAGAGGCAATAGACTTAGAAGATGCTCAATACGCAGAAGATTTTACAGTTCCATACAACGAGCGCGCACAAATGCATAAAGAAGCTCTTTACGAAACCGTGGAAAACTTGCAAAATAACAAACTTGAATATGATAAAGCACAAAAAGCTTACAGCGAGGCAGAAGCACAAATACCTATCGAAACACAAGCAGTTGAAAAGTTAAGAGAAAATTCTCATGTCGCTAAATATTTAAGTTTTCAAGATGAAAAGAAAAAACTTGAAGATAAATTAGCCACCCTTTCTACTGAAGAAGAAAAGAAAGCTGTAAACAATGAAATCGCAAATATTGAAAAGAAAATTAATTCGTTAACTCTCTCAGGCGCACCTAAAAAAGCGGTTGAAGAGTATCTAGAACGAACTGACAAATTAAACACTCTAAACGAAAATTACGAAACTTCTAAGCAAAAAATGGAAGAGCTAAAAGCCGAAGGCGAGGCGCTTTCTATAAAGGAACAAACACAAAGAGCAGTTGTTATTAACGACACTATGGTAGAGGCTCATAAAGAAGATAAAGAGGTAATGAGCGATGAAAAGCGCATGGCAACTGTAAAGCTAAACACCAGCCTTATCTCTTCCTTAGATAGCGAAATTGCAGGACTTAACGAAATCAAATCACAGAACGAAAAGCTTGGTGAAAAAATCGCCAAAAAGGCAGAAAAAGATAAGGGTTACCACAAAAAAGTGACAAAACAACAAGAAAAGTATGAGCGCGCAGTTGACTATCAACAAAACTTGACGAAAGGCATAGATGATTACCTAGTTGAAGTTTCCGATGTGACTAAGGCAGAGCAAGAATATGTTAAAGGTCAACGCGAAGAGGCGAAGAAAAGTGCCGACTTGATACTACAAGGCTATAATCAAATAGCTGAAAAAGGACTTACTGGTGAAGAATTAAAGAAAGCTCTTGATGATGCTTTCGTACACATCAACAATCTTAAAAGAACATCCCCTCCTGAATTTAGCGCTGGATATGACGAGTTAAGAAAACAAGGCGAACAAAGATTTGGATATACTCCTGAAAGAGAAAATGCAACTGGCAAAAGTTATGATAGAGATGCGGTAGAAGCATAATTAAAGAGAGAAATTATCTCTCTTTTTTTATACTACATCATAAAAACAAAATTAAAAATGAATAAAATCTAATACAGTTTATTAACTTATAATTGTAGTATTATTTATATTCTGCATTATTATTTCATACAGAGAAATATTGTTATATGCAACATATTTTACTTAAATATTAAAACGCTGAAATTTTAAATAATTATTTTAGATTGTTTTATCAATAAACTTGCTATTTATCATCAATCTTGCTATAATTAAGAGCGAAAATTAAACTTACGGAGAAAAATATGAAAATTGGAGTTGTGGGGCTTCCTAATGTAGGAAAAAGCTCCTTGTTTAATGCAATTACTAGCGCTGGTGCGGAGAGCGCCAACTACCCTTTCTGCACGATTGAGCCTAATGTCGGCGTGGTTGATGTGCCAGATGAAAGACTGGAAGTACTCGGCAAGATGTACAACACCGAAAAAATTACACCTGCAAGTATTGAGTTTGTTGATATCGCGGGACTTGTCGCTGGCGCTAGCCATGGCGAAGGACTTGGCAATAAGTTTTTAAGTCATATTCGCGAGGTCGATGCTATTGTTCATGTTGTTAGATGTTTTGAAAACGATAAAATCATCCATGTCAGTGGCAGTATTGACCCTAAGCGTGATATTGAAACCATTGAAACAGAACTCGCCCTTTCCGACTTAGAGCAAGTAGATAAATTTTTAGAGAAAAACTCTAAACTTGTCAAAACAACTGGCGATAAAAGCTTGCTTGTCACAGTCAACATGCTTTCTAGAATTAAAGAATGTTTAGAAAAAGGCGGACAAGCAAGAACCTTGGCTTATAGCGAGGACGAGGAGAAACTTTTAAAAAATTTTGCCCTTCTCACAAATAAGCCTGTTATATATGTGGCAAACATCGGAGAGGATGATTTACAACGCGAAACAAACAAGTATGTTGAAGTGGTCAAGGAAATCGCCGAAAAGGAACATGAAAAGGTAATTGTCCTTTGCACAAAAATTGAGGAAGAACTCGCCGTTCTTGACAAGGAAGAGCGCGATATGTTTAAAAAAGAACTCGGAATTAAGTCGAGCGGGCTTGAAAAACTTGTGAGCGCAAGCTATGACCTTTTAGGCCTTATGAGCTATCTAACAGCTGGTGAAAAAGAAGTGCGCGCGTGGACGATTAAAAAAGGCACAAAAGCACCTGAGGCTGCTGGAAAAATTCATAGCGATTTTGAAAAGGGCTTCATAAAGGCAGAAATTGTTTCCTACAACGACCTTGTGGAAGCAGGCTCCTTTTTAAAAGCAAAGGAAAAGGGCAAAGTTCGCATGGAAGGCAAGGAATATGTTATGCAAGACGGCGATGTGGTGCTGTTTAGGTTTAATAACTAAACCGCTGGGCAGACACCAACTCCGCTTAACGCCGACACGAAAAATTAAAAATTTTTCTAACGGCTACTCCGTTGGTTTCTCTACCCAGTCCTCTTCAGCGTCGTAAACTGCACTTCATTTCGTGGTTTGATTGTTTTCAAACCACTTACCATTCGTTTGTTTACTCCTTATCCCCAAAAATGATAAACATTTTCGGGGACCCCCATTTGATTTTCGATTTATGCTCGCCGAACGCAGTTCTACGCTTCGCAAAATCAAAAATTGTTTTTAAAGCGTGAATGTAGCGCGTTGTGAGAAAATTTGGTTTTGATTATAGAATGGATTAACATATATTAAAACTTTCCACAACTCTTCACTGAACGCGACGAGCGTTCCTTCACTTTTCACTCTTCACTTAAAAAAGCGGTTTGCCAAAAAATATAAGATTATATTTTATAAGAAACCTGATAACACAATAAAGTTTATGTATAAAGGAAAAATATGGAAAAAATTGATACATTATCCCCGCTTGCGCTCGCCTTTATCGGCGATGCGGTGCATACAAAATTTGTGCGAGAATATGTGCTTTTAAATAGCGAAAATTCTAAAATAAATAACTACCACAATTCGGCGAAAAAGTTTTGCAATGCGTCACGACAAAAGGAAGTGCTAGAAAGAATCACTCCGCTTTTAACCGAGCAAGAAAAAGATATTGTAAGGCGAGCAAGAAACGCAAAATCTAAACACAAAGCGAAAAACTATGATGAAGAAGAATACAAAAAAGCCACCGCCTTTGAGGCACTAATTGGCTATCTATATTTAAGTAAGCAAAACGAAAGGTTGAATGAAATTTTGAATTTTTCAGTGAAATAATTACTAACCCCCATTACATCCGATAAATTATTTAATTTCGAAAATATTTTCGCCATAATTTTTCGTAACAAAAATTTATGAAAAATATAAAAAATCAAAAAAATAACTAAAAATCGGCGAAAAAATCAAAAAAAATGATAAAAAATATAAAAAAATCGAAAATAAAGGAGAAAAAATGTTAATTGAAGGAAGAAATCAAGTTGTTGAGGCGATTAAAAATGGCAAAACAATAAATAAACTGTATGTTGATTTGAACTATGCACATCGCAAGGATGAGGTCATCTCGCTTTCAAAACAATTTAAAATCAAAGTGGAATTTATGCCGAAAAAGGCACTTGATGGTATATCAAAAACGGCACATCATCAAGGCTATATTGCCGAAACTGTTGACTTTGAATACTGCGAAGTGAGTGACATTCTCGCGAAGGCAAAAGCTAAAAATGAAGATGCCTTTGTGGTGCTACTCGATGGCATAGAGGACCCACACAACCTTGGCGCAATCATCCGCTCCTGCGAATGTGCTGGCGTGCATGGAATAATACTTCCTAAGATGCGCTCCTGTCAAGTCAACGAAACTGTGGTACGAACAAGCGCTGGCGCAATTTCCAATATGCTTATCGCGCGTGTCACCAACTTAAAAGACGCAATGGAAGAATTAAAGGAAAATGGACTTTGGATCTATGGCGCGGAAATAGGCGGTGATGACATCTATTCCACAAATCTCACAGGCCCTATCGGCATCGTCATCGGCTCAGAAGGCAAAGGCACAAGAGAAAGTGTGAAATCCCACTGCGACAAAATCATCTCGCTTCCGCTCTTTGGCTCGGTCAATTCACTTAATGCAAGTGTCAGTGCTGGAATTGTTGTCTATGAGGTTGTTAGACAAAGATTAAAAAGAAAATAAAATGGAAAAATTAATAAAAAATAGCAAAAAATCATTAAAAAATCAAAAAAATAGGAATTTTTTTAATAAAATTTCTATTTTTCTTAACAAATACATTTTTCCTAACGATTTTAAATGCATATTTTGTG
>DVLK01000065.1 GCA_018715545.1 Candidatus Caccovivens faecavium
CATTAGCACCTTGCAAATTGTAGGTTGCTGTGTGGTCAAAGGGGCTGTCCCTCGCACACTCTCTATGGATATATTAACATTATAACAAACCAACAAATTTTTGTCACCTAAATTTTAAATAAATTTTAAATTTGTTAATAATACAAACTTATGAGATGTTAAAACAATTGAGTAACAATTAGGAAAATTTATTTTTCGTACCCGCGTTAAGCGTAGTTGGTGTCCGCACTAAATTTTAGTTAATCATATTTTTGAGCTTAAACGAAACCTTGCCCTCTTCTTCGTCCTTACTTAGAACCTCAACTTCGATTTCATCATCCACTTTAACAAGCTCGTAGATATTTTTTGTTCGGTTCTCTGTGCAGTTTTGTATGTGAAGAAGTCCAGTTGCACCATTTGGCACTTTAACAATCGCGCCGAACCTTAAAAGTTTAACTACTTTGCCGGTATAAACTTCGCCCACTTGAAGTTCCTTTATGCGTTCTATTTTCGGATCTGGCAAGGTTGCTTTGAGAGAAAGTTCCACCTTTTTATTCTCTCTATCAAGTCCAATCACCTTAAATGTGTAAGTTTCGCCCTCGTGAATGGCATCACTGACATTTTCAAGTTTGTCATAGGATATGTTTGAAATGTGGAGGAAACAATCCACGCCATCCACTTCAACAAACGCACCATATGGCATAATCTTTTTAACTTTGCCAGTCACAATTTTGTTGATAAATATGGAGTTCCAAAAGTTGTTTTCGGTTGCCACTTTAATCTGCTCTTGCAAAAGTTTCGCACTTGCCAAAATGCTCTTTTTCTCGTGGTCAATTTCAGTGACAATCACCTCTAACTGCTTGCCGACAAAACTTTTCAAATCTCTTACATATTTAAGTGATGCCTCGCCTGCTGGCACAAACACAGTGTAGTCGCCTAGTTTACTGTGAAGTCCGCCATTATTTACGCTTGTCACAACAAAGGTGAACTTACTTCCAAGGCGGAGAGATTGCGCATTTTGGTTAGCAATTTTCAAATCGCGCGCAAGCCTCATACTTGCCTCAATCAAGCCCTCTTCATTTTTCTGCTTTGTGATAATCACCGAAAATCTGTCGCCAATCTTAACATCGTCAAAATTGTCAAAATCGCTTGACGGAATAAAGGCGTCATTTTTTCCGCCGATATTAAAAATCACTCCGTCCTCTCGTTTAAGCACCACCACGCCGTCAAAAGTTTGTCCTTTTTTGTAAGTTGTGAAAGTTTTGTCAATTAAATCTAAATTAAATTCTTCGCTCATCCTCTTTGTCCTTGTGAAATATTAAATCTAATAATAGAATATCAAAAACAATAAGATATTGTCAAAGAAAATTGAAAATTTTATGATAAAAATAACTTTTTGTTTAAAATATCACACTTTAAGTATTCCATAACACCAAAATTTGGAGATCCTTCGACGACGGAACGGCAAGCGTTCCTACTCAGGATGACATCGGCAAAAACTGCGCTCTATTTCGACTTTTGTCTTACGCCAAAAGTCTTACCATTCACTTGTTTTCGCCTTTTCGCGACCAAACGCAATTTGCACTTCGTTGGCAAATTGGTCGCGACTTTTAGAGGTTTTGATTTGAATGTGTCTTTCGTCATTCTGAGCCGTGAGCGTTAGCGAGCGAGTCGAAGAATCTCATAAAATCAGTATATCTTTTAGATCCTTCGACAAGCTCAGGATGACAAATATATGCTTAATATGTCATGCTACCGCAAGGGAGCGTAGCGACCGCTGTCGAAACATCTCAAAAAACGATTTGGTTTTTACTTATTAAATAGCTCGCCTTCACTCTTCTCTTTTCCCTCTTATATAGTATTACCACAATTCTTCACTCTTCACTTTCTAACACCTTTCACTTTTTATTTTTTCTTTTTTTCGCTTGCAATTTTTGGTCATAGTTATATTTTAATTCTAACATCTTCTCTCTCACAACCTTGTTTGCTTCTTCAAGTGTTACTTCATCAAGTTTTTTGCCGTAGAAATCAGAGAGTTCATAAGGCTCGCCGATTATGATTTTTGACTTTCTAAATGCTTTTGGCTTGCTAACCACCCACATAGGAACTATCGGTGTTTTTGTTTTGATGGCGATAAGCGCAAGTCCACTTTTAATCTCGCCGAGAACCGCACTTTCGTCTTTAAGCCTTGTGCCTTCTGGAAAGATAAACAGTTTTTTACCCGCCTTCAACGCCTTCATACACTCTTTAATCGCGTTGATATCATTACCTTCACGGTCGATGAAAATTGCTCCTAAATGCTTTAAGATAAAACCGAAAAACTTGTTTTTTGCAAGTTCTTTTTTTGCCAAAATCACAACTTTTTCCTTGGTGTGAAGAAGATAGTTGACAATGTCCCAATTTGAACGATGGTTGGAACAAAGTATCGCCTTACCCTTAGGGCGATTTTTTCTTCCATAGATGTATGTTGGATGAAGAATGGAAAGCGGTATCCAAAGTAATATTCTCACAAACCAAAGTAACATATTAAACTCCTATATGAAATATATAGCACAAAAAATCAATTTTGTAAACTAAAACAATAAAAAAGGAAGAAGGAAAAGTGAAGAGTGAAGAACTGTGGATGAATTAGAGAGATGTGTCACTTGGTCTTTTATAGAAATATCTTATGTTACTAACCATACATAAACTTAAAGCAATTGTAATTTTGATTAAAATTATAAAAATATACCACAACTCTTCACTGAACGCGTATGCGTTCCTTCACTTTTCACTCTTACTTTTCTATTGGTGTCTGTCCTAATCCGCATTTATAGGCTGTTGAAAACGCTATTTGAAGATTAAATCCGCCTGTCAGAGCGTCAATGTCCAAAACTTCGCCAACGAAGTAGAGATTTTTAACAAGTTTGCTCTCAAAGGTCTTTGGATTGATTTCATCAAGAGCCACCCCACCGCTTGTGATTATGCCAGCGTCAAGTGGATAGAGCGAATTAAACGAAAGCGGAAGATTTTTTAAAGTTTCAGAGATTTTTCTTCGCTCTTCCTTTAATATATCGTGCACCTTTTTGCTCTCATCCACCCCGCACTTTTTCGCAAAGAATGGCACAAGTGATGACGGCATAAGTCCTTTAAATATATATGAAATGTTTTTGTTTTTATTCGCTTCAAAATCGCGTAGTAGGCGTGCGTCTAGTTGTTCAAGCGTCAGTGCTGGCTTTAAATCAAGTGAAAGTTCCACGCTTTTTGCCCTGTTTATGTAACTTGACAAGGAAAGCACTATCGGCCCTGTTATGCCGTCACCAGTGAACATCATCTCGCCGAAAAATTCCTTATTTTTGCCGTCAAACTTTGCCTTCAAAGTGACATTTTTTAGGCTTAGCCCCATAAGAGAACTGACATCATCGTTTAGTTTTATCGGGCAAAGAGCGGGCTTAATTTCCTCCACAGTGTGACCTAGACTTTTGGCAATTTTATAACCGCTTCCGTCACTGCCAGTCGTCTTGTAACTCGCTCCGCCTGTTGCGATGACCACCTTGTCAAAAACATGCTCCTTACCGTTTGCAGTGACCACTAACTTTTGTTCGTTCTCTATGCTTTCCACCACTTTGACATCGGTGACATTTTGGTTATAAAGAAAGTTCACACCCTCGCAATGCTTTAAAAGTGCTTTGATAACATCACTCGACTTGTCGCTCTCTGGAAAAACTCTATTACCTCTTTCCACTTTGGTTTTTAAATGAAGATTGTTAAAAAATTCCACAGTGTCATAGGAATTAAAAGAGTATAGCGCGCTCGTTAAAAACTTACCGCCCCGCACCACATTTTTCAAAAACTCCGTTTCATCGCAAAGGTTGGTTATGTTGCATCTGCCCTTGCCAGTGATAAACAACTTCTTGCCCGCCTTTTCGTTATGGTCAAAAATCGTCACATCAAAGCCCTTTTTAACAAGCAGTCCGCCCAGCATCAACCCCGACGCCCCCGCACCGATTATCGCAACTTTCATTTCGCCTCTTTACATAAATTTTTTTAATATCTAAAAATTTCTCACTTAAAACTCTCTATCTCTTCTTCGGTCATAGGCTTAACCTTTCCACGATAGAGATTACCAAGTTTTACATTTCCTATACGAATGCGCTTCAAAAGTTTGATGTCGCGCCCTATCGCCTCAAACATGCGCCTAACTTGGTGGTTTTGTCCTTCATTAATAATAACCGAAAGTTTGGTGAATTTTCCATCAAAAGAGATAGGCTTAACTCGCGCCTCTGGCATCCTTTCACCACTCACCACAACGCCATTTCTTAGAACTGCAAACTCACTCTCCTGCATTTTGCCCTCAACGGTTACAATGTATTCCTTATCAATCTCAAATTTTGGATGGATGATGCGGTTAGCAAAGTCGCCGTCATTAGTGAGAAAGATAAGCCCCTCGGTGTCATAGTCAAGCCTGCCGACATTGAAAAGCCTAACGCTCTTATCGTCCAATAGGTCGAAGATTGTCTTTCTGCCCTTTTCATCACTCGCCGTGCAAGCGTAGCCCTTAGGCTTATTCATTTTTAGATATATAAAAGAGGAAGGCAAGGTCAGCCTTTCTCCGTTATATTCCACAACATCCTTCTTCTCGTCTATATCGACAAAACTTGTCACCACTTTGCCATTGACGAAAATTTTGCCGTTTTTAATAAGTTCATCGCACTTTCTTCGTGATGCCACGCCCGCCGTGCTTAAAAATTTATTTATACGCATAACTATCCTTAAAAGGTTACCAGTTTCCAGCAAACTCCTTAAAGCGTTGGAAGATTGTCTTTGGTTTAACCTCTTCTATTGTATAAACTTTTTCGGAAAATAGCAAGTCTTTGCCTAAAAATATTTTTATTTCGCCAACTTCACTACCCTTTTTAAGTGGTGCGTCAACATGCTCAACAAGGTTATACTCAATCTTCAAGTTATTTTTCTCCCACTCCGAAAGCGGATAGATAAAGCTTTCCTTTGTCGAAATTTTCACATTGTCCTTTCTTCCGTCACGGACAGGCAAAAGTTTTTTGTAGTCGTAAAGTTCTGTCAAGTCGTAGAGTTTGTAGGTATTCGCGCAGGTGTTTAAAAGTGTTTCGCTCTCTTCAAACATCGGTCCGCAGTTGAGAACGACACATACAAATCTCACCCCGTCACGCTCTATTGCAGAAACTAGACAGCGCCCAGCGTCATTTGTGAAGCCAGTTTTCACGCCAATGCAACCGTCAAGCCTAAATAAGAGCTTGTTTTTATTCTTCAAATACCTATTTTCGCCTTCGCCGTTCGTGATTTTTATGTTTTTAGTGGAAACAATCTCTTTGAAAGTCTCATTTTCAAGCGCGTAAGCCGTGATGAGTGCAAGGTCATAGGCAGTTGTGTAGTGTCCGTCCGCGTCTAAGCCATGAGTGTTGGCAAAATGCGTGTTTAAAGCGCCGATTTTTTTCGCCAAATCGTTCATCATGGTTACAAATTCGCTTGTTGAACCGCCCACATGTTCGGCAATCGCCACCGAGGCATCGTTGCCAGAGATAAGCATAAGCGCGTAGAGCAAATCACGCGTGGAAAAAACATCGCCCTTTCGTAGGTAGAGCGAAGTGCCTTCAATGCCCACCGCCTTTGGAGATATTTCAAACTTTTCATTCAAATCATCGCAATTTTCAATGGCGGTTATCGCGGTCATAATCTTTGTTGTACTTGCCATAGGGAGTTTTTTGTCCTTATTTTTGGAATAAAGCACCCTTCCTGACGATGTTTCCAGCACGCATCCAGCAAGCCCTGAGGTATGCATCTCGGCACCCGCCACATTGATTAAAAGTAGGGATAAAGAAGATAGAAGTATGCCAGCAAGCAAAACAAAGGCTATAAAAGAAACTAAAATTTTCTTACTTTTTGCTCTCTTCATCTTTTTCCTTATCCTTTCTTTGAATTTCCGCCAAAAATGCATTGAACATATTTAAAACGGTTTGATATAGGTCCTTATTCTCCACATTGATAAAGGAAAACTGCCCTTCGCTTTCAATCAAAAAGCCGACAGGCGTCACGCTCATACCGCCACCTGAACCGCCAGAAAGTGGATAGTGATTGGCAACACGCCTAGCCGACAAATCGGCATACTCACCACCACCAACGACATAGCCGACAGTTACTTTTGAGATAGGAATAATCACAGTGCCGTCACTTGTTTCCAACTTTTCACCTACAATCGTTCCTGTGTCAACAATCGTTTTAATCTTGTCAAACGCATTTTCAATCAAATCGCCAACTGAACTTTGCTTGTTATAATTTTTCATACACTCTCCTTTTTTTGTGCTATATGTTGTGGTGGTATGCATGCATATTACACCATAAATAGTTCACGCTTTGTTCTTTGTTATTATGGTTGAATAAATAAAAGAATATACTAAATCAAAAAGAGAAATTGAAATTTTCATTCTGCCCGCCATTTCAAAGATGGTGCGATTATAGGAAACTGTGTCATAAATACAAAAGGATGCTGTCGGCTTTCTGCTTTTTAACCTTATAAAAACAAAATTCAAAAGTTGATTGACGCTCGCCGCAAACATGGCAGAGCGAAAGGCGTCACCTAAGCCTATATTGTAATAAACAAAAAAATATTTTAGTCTTACTTTATCTTTTACCTGCCGAATAAACTCTTCAATGACCGCAAACTTAGGACTATCAAATTCAAGTTCCTCCTGCTTTGTTTCTGTGTCATTGACAAGGGTTATGTATTTGCCGTGGAACTCAACATAGTAGTAGATTAACTTTTTACTAAATAAAAAAAGTGCCACCACCCCACGATTTTTTAAAGGGTTAAAGGAAATTTTAACCTCTAAAAATATCGGAAACACAAGTAGCAGGATGACGAACGCTGGGATTATTAAAAGCAGTGAAGTTTTTGTGTCCATAGACTTAATTTGTTCTTTTTTTTAATAAAAATGCGATTTTTTTTAAATTCGTTATGAAAAAAATTCGCGATAGGTTATACTATTTATTAGGAGAAATGATATGAAAAAGAAAGAAACGAACAAAACTTGCTTTGATAATGAACTTTACCTTAAACTTCAAAGCGAAAATATCAATAAAAGAATAAAAAAATTTAACAACAAACTCTATCTTGAACTCGGCGGAAAGATTTTTGATGACCTTCACGCCGCACGCGTGCTTCCAGGCTTCGACCCTAACATCAAAATCAAACTCCTTCAAAAGATGAAAGATAAGGTGGAGATTGTTTTGTGCATAAGTGCCAACGACATCGAAAAGAACAGAATTCGCGCCGATTTAGGACTTAACTACGCCGACGAGGTTTTAAGACTTGTTGACAATATGCGCGAACTTAACCTATATGTATCCTCCTTTGTTATCACCCTTTTCAAAGGTCAGTCAAGCGCACAAAAGTTCGCCCAAAAACTTGAACAGCGCGGAGAAAAGGTGTATTTTCATCACTACACCAAGGGCTATCCAAACGATGTGGAAACCATTGTCAGCGATGAGGGCTATGGCGCAAATCCGTATATCGAAACCACTCGCCCACTCGTTGTGGTCACTGCGCCAGGTCCGTCAAGCGGTAAACTTGCAACCTGCCTAAGCCAACTCTATCATGAGTATAAGCGCGGAGTGAAAGCGGGCTATGCAAAATACGAAACTTTCCCTGTTTGGAACTTACCACTTAAACACCCTGTCAACATCGCCTACGAAGCCGCCACCGCGGACCTTAATGATGTCAACCAAATCGACCCATTCCACTTCAACGCCTATGGCACGCTTGCGATAAACTATAACCGCGACATCGCAGTTTTCCCAATCTTACAAAACATATTACATAAAATTACAGGTAAGGAAATTTATAAATCCCCAACCGACATGGGTGTCAATATGCTTAAAGACGCAATAACCGATGACAAACT
Source organism: Candidatus Caccovivens faecavium (assembly GCA_018715545.1). GTDB lineage: Bacteria > Bacillota > Clostridia > Christensenellales > UBA1242 > Caccovivens > Caccovivens faecavium. The sequence continues at coordinate 7,896 of DVLK01000065.1, forward strand.
CGCTCAAATTTCCGCCAAAAAGGAAATACTCCGAAGATATTATCGCGCCGAATGTGACTATAAAAAAGGTCAAATTACCTTTGATAATCTTGAACGCAATAAGTCCCTTGTCAGCGAAGTTGGCGTTAAGGATGACATCTTCAAAGTTATCGGCGTGGCACGCCAGACCGCCAAAGACTATGGCTATCCAACTGTCGCACTGGAACTTCCAGACGGAAAAGTTGTCACAGGCAAGTCCAAAAAAGTCATCACAGCAAGTGGTGCAGTTGTCTTGAACGCACTAAGAACGCTTGCAGGTCTTGGCGATGACTACGACATAATCACCGATGATATCCTTCTTCCAATCGTATCATATCGAAAAAACATCTTGAAATCGCACTGCACCCTTTTAACTGTTGACGATATATTGGTTGCTCTCTCCATATGCTCAGCCAAAAACGAAAAGGCAAAGAAGGCGCTTGACTGCTTACCACAACTTCACGGATGCGAAGCCCATGCCACCTACATCCTGCCATCCAGCGAAGAGACCACCCTCAAAAAACTCGGCATCAACATCACCTGCGACCCAGTCTTTGTCAACAACAACCTTTTCGAGTATTGATTGAAATTTTAATAATTTGACAAAAATAATTACTTATGTTATACTAAATTATAGGAGAACATATATGGATGTAAAGAAAATTATGGCTAAACAGGGTTTAAACACAGAAGGATATGTGCCGAACGCAAAAGACTTGCCTTTGTTACAAGGAAAACCTAAAATACTTATTGACGAAAGTGCAGTGGATATGTTTAATGCTATAAAAAATGGCGTAAAAATAAATAACTATAATAAAGTCGCACAAGAAACATCTTTTATACTTATAGGATACGAAGATACTGCCAGCGGGCTAATTTATATAAAAAGATGTATTCCAGCAATGCAAACTTTTGATGTTTTTACTGGTTCAAATTTCAAATCTTGGGATTTTGTCGATAAATGTGTAGATATTGCTCAACAATTTAGTGACCGTGGTAATCCTATAATATTTTTTGGGCATACACATCCCGCTCTATATGTAACAAATAAGCAAGGTAAAAATCTTCCTTGCGAAAGTTCAAATTGTTGGAGTTCACAAGATTTAATTTCTAGTTATGTATATAAATCACTTTATCAAGACAAAGTGCAAGTCGCCGATATGCTCATCACCCCTTCATTAGATATAAACACAATATATCTAGAAACAAGAAAAGGAGTTGAAGGGTTTTATAGATTTGATGCGGTTCTAACATACAACAAATCGAAAGATTGTTATGAAAAAGAGAAATCTTATAGCGATATAAATGCTCCATTTGTGAAACTTAATCCTAGGGAATTAGATAATTAAAAATTATTTTTATTCGAATATTGATAAATTAAGAACAAAAAATATATAAATGAAAGATATTCATCTTTCATTTTTTATATAATTTTCCACAACTCTTCACTGAAAGACACATGCTTCCCTTATCTTTCACTTACAACCTACAACGCACCACCTACGCTTTATTAAATTAATTTTTGATTTTGCGAGAGGAAGGGCTTTGCCCGGCGAGCATAAATCAAAAATCACACTCAGGGAAGAGGACTAGGTGGAGAAACCAACGGAGTAGCCGTTAGGAAAATTTTCAATTTTTCGTGTCGGCGTTAAGCGTAGTTGGTGTCTGTCCTAATTGTTATAATACCACCAAAACTTTGCACGGAGTTCGCTGTTTTCGCAGTAGATTTGCACTTGATAGCCAAAGGTTCTGCCTTGAATAAAATGTAGTAACTGCCTTGCCACACCATTCGCACTGTCAAAGATTTTGACATTCGGCTTGATTTCTTTTATTATCTTTTCCACTGCCTTATAGTGCGTGCAACCTAAAACAAGTGCCTTAAAATCGCCACTTAACTGCCTTTTTAGATATGGATAAATCAAATCTAACTCATCCAAATGCTCATCAATAAGTGGCGCAAGTCGACTCAATGCCTTAAATTTTATTTCGCTATTTCGATACTTGCCAATAAGTTTGTTGTTTTTAATCGTTGTTTTTGTGGCAATTAAAAGGATGTCCTTCTCTTTAAACTCATTTAGCGCAGGCTTTATTGCAGGAACAGTTCCGATGAAAGTTATGTTTTTATACTTTTCGCGCATCTCATCAATGACCGTGGCAGTTAAGGTGTTGCACGCAAAAATCACAATGTCAAACTTAAAAAAACTGTGTATTTTCTGCAAATTACTTTCAGTTATCTCAATTAATTCCGCCTTACTTTTCTCGCCATAGGGCAAATTTTCATGGTCGCAATATAGAAGATAGTTAGAGTAAGGGCAGACCTTGACGCACTCTTTTAAAATATTCACTCCGCCCGAGCCACTGTCAATCAATAACACATTTTTCATATATAAATTTATATGATTTAAGTGTATTTAGATTTACAATTATATTAAACACCAATTAAAATATAAAAAAATATCTCTTGAATACAAGAGATATCGGCTATCTTTAATTGAAATTTATTGAGTTATATTATCCTTTCTTCGTCAACTTTCTTCAATGAACTTTCTAAGATTGCCACATTTTGGCAGGAAACTTCATATGCTGTCTTCTCTTCTACCGCCCCGTTTTCTTGCGTCTTAATATATTTCCTTGATTGTATTCTTCCAGAAACTTCTAACTTTGTTCCCACTTCTAAATTCGAAACAAAGCGCGCATTGCGTCCCCAAAATATACAAGGAATATAGTCTGACCTATGATAATTTGTTGTACGATTAACTGCAAGAAGAATATCGCAAATTTCTCTTTCAAATGGAGTCTTACGATAAACTGGTGTCTTACAAATGTAACCTACAAGTTTAACATCATTGAGCTTTTCATTTTCTTTTGCTGGTTCTATATCCTTGGCAAAGAAATGCAATATTAGTCTATTTTTATCATTGATGTTTTTGTTGTGACTTCGATATTGTCCATGCATAAGCACATTATCGCCAACTTGAATGTTGCCAGCGTTTTCTGTGCGCTCGCTGACTGTTACAGGGATGACATCCACCGTTTTTGATAAACGCTCCACCTCGACTTCAAAGTCCAAAAAGTTTTCTCCCTCAATTTGATGAGAGATGACTGGTGCACTTTTCACCGTTCCTGCAAGTATTGCTGTGTTTGAAATTTCGTTTGTTTCCATAATTTTCCTTTCTCCTTTAATTTGAGTGTTGCACTCCATTTCTGTCGACAGTATAATTATCTTGATAAATCAAATCGCTAATAGAGCCAATCTTGTATGATTTATTTTTTAGAGTTGTCAAGATCAATCTTAATCCATCTAAGACATAGTCACTGTTGTTATGCATTAGTATTATTGAACCATTTTGCACTTTTGATAGCACCCTATTATTTATCTCTGACGCCGAAATCCCTTTCCAATCCAAAGTATCGACATCCCATTGAATTGTTTTAAGTCCTAACTCCTCTGCTGTGTCCAACAGTTGATTGTTATATGACCCAAAAGGCGCTCTAAAAAGGGTAACCTTTTTATCTACAACTGCTTCAATCTTTTCAATTGAAGTTGTAAGCTCCTCCCTCACACTATCTTTGTCGAGCTTTACCATATCAGGATGCGTATTTGAGTGAGTGCCAATTTCACATCCCGCTTCGTCAATTTTTTTAACCATGTCGGTATAATCATCTACCCAAAAACCGACAAGAAAGAAAGTGGCAGTGACATCGAATTCATCTAGTATTTTGAGTATTTCCTCCGTCTTATCTGCTCCCCAAGCGGCATCAAAGGAAATGGCAACCTGCTTTTCCTCCGTGGCAACACTGTATATTGGCACCTTCCTTGGTGCGTATCCAAAAAAGACTTGCGCAGATGTTGAACCATTGATAGAAAGAGCAAGCAGGATGACTACTAGAAGCATGATAGTAACAATTTTAATGGTTCTAGATTTGATAACACAGAAATGCATATGCAAACCTCGCTTTTATTTTATAATTTTATTTGCCTTAGAGCTAAAAGAAAAATAGCTACTTTTGTTAATCTTTTGATACTTTTGTCGAAATACTTAATTTAATATATTTTTTTCACTTTTAGATTAGAACAAATTTTAAAAATAAGCGAAATTTAATAAAAGAGGAAGCTTTAACCTCCTCCTTTAAAAACTATTTTAATCAACAAAGCTATAAACATCAAGAACCTTGTTTTTCACCTCTTGCGTACCACTAGCTAAACGGTCATTGGAAATTTTCACTTTCTTTGCCTCAACAATTTTAAATTGTAGGCCTTGATCAATGACCGCCTTATCGCTTCCACCGACATAAAGCACGCTCTTTCCGCCAGCAGTAAAGTTGATGTATTTTACGCCTTTCCTATAACGCGCACAAGTTGGAATTTGAACTGTACTCAATCTTTTAACAAAGCCATTATCAGTGATTACCATGACGCTGTCAAAATGATTTTGGCAAGCGAGAACTACATAGTCATCTTTTTCAAGATTAACGCCCATTACGCCACCAGATATGCGCCCTTGGAGTGGAACTTCACTTTTGTCAAAATTGACAGTATAACCATGAGAGGTAAACATCAAAATATTTTTACCTTTTTCATCAAGCTCTGCATTAATTAGCGCATCATCGTCTGCCACTTTTAAAACTTGATAATAGGACTTAGTTATTACCGCATCCTCATTTTTCATGCGCTTAACCATACCTTTCTTGGTCATCATTATAATTTCTTGACTTGAAACAAGTAGAATACTTATTGGCGTTTCCATGATGTCTACACTTCTATCAATCTGTTTAAGCGTTACGCCCTTATCTCTCCACTTACATTCAGCTATTTGCGAAACATTCGCTTTCACACAATTGCCTTTTTCCGTCAAAATTAAAACTTGGTCGTTAGATTTTACTTTTACCTTTTGTGTGACGATGTCGAATAGTGTTGAGCCGTCGCTAACTGTTCGAGTGGACTTCATATAGCTTGACATATTAACCTTTTTAATTGTCTTGCCACTAGTCAAAAGGAGATAGTATTCTTTAACAGTTTCCTCTTCGTCCATCTTCTTCAAAATGATATCATCACTCTTAGTTTCATGACTACGGCGAGGATTATTAAATCGGCGTTTGATTTCAAGTATTTCCGTTTTTACCACTTCAAGTTGGCGTTTCTTTGATGCCAAAATTGCCTCATATTCCTTAATCTTTGCTTTTAAATCTTTAAGCTCTTGTTGAAGTTTATTGACTTCCAAATTTACAAGTCGCGATAAGCGCATATCAAGTATTGCTTGCGCCTGCTTTTCGCTTAAAGCAAACTTAGCACGAAGTCGTGATTTTGCTTCACTGACACTTGCGGAAGTTTTTATAATCTTAATCACTGCATCAATATTTTTTATGGCAATCAAAAGCCCTTCCACAATATGCGCGCGCTCTTTGGCAATATCAAGGTCATACTTTGTTCTACGAACGATAACATCACGCTGAAAAGCCGTATAGTAGGAAATTATCTCCATAAGTCCCATTTGCTTTGGCTTTCCACCAGCTATTGCCACCATGTTGATAGCATAGGACAGTTGCATATTGGTATTTTGATAGAGGTATGCAAGAATTTTCTTGGCGTTTGCATCTTTTTTAAGTCGAATAATTGCACGCATGCCCGACCTATCGCTTTCATCGCGAATTTCGCTGATATCTTGAAGTTTATCTTTATTCTTTTCTTTAAGTTCTGCGATTTTTTGAAGAAGCAGTGCTTTATTTACCTGATATGGAAGTTCGGTGATAATTAAACTTTGCTTATCACCATTTTGCTCTATACCAACCTTGGCACGAATGATAATCTTTCCTTTTCCCGTTTCATACGCGCTCTTTAAGCCATCCCCAAAGATTAACTCACCGCCAGTTGGAAAATCTGGACCTTTGATAATCTTCATCATCTCATCAAGAGTGATATTTGGCTTGTTGATGTAAGCCACAACCCCGTCAATAACCTCACCTAAATTATGTGGAGGTATATTTGTTGCAACGCCAACCGCAATACCAGAAGCGCCATTTACAAGCAAATTTGGAAAGCGCCCAGGAAGGATATCTGGTTCTTTCAAGGTATCGTCAAAGTTCAAACTCCACCTCACCGTATCTTTTTCCAAGTCGCGGAGTAGTTCTAATGCAAGTGGCGTCATTCTAGCTTCTGTATAACGCATAGCAGCCGCGCTATCACCGTCAACTGAACCAAAGTTACCATGTCCGTCAACAAGT
>DVLK01000005.1 GCA_018715545.1 Candidatus Caccovivens faecavium
GACAACAAAGAACAATTAGTTTTTGTCAATATATAAACGGAGACTTCTCCATAGAAAATCGTGCTTTTCACAATTTAACAAAAACAGAACGAGATTTAATTCTGGATTATAAATTAATGATTTATTTTTGCGAAGGCAACGACAAAGAGAAATTAGATTGGTTTAAGATTATAAACATTGCGGGAGAAAAACTGACAGATCAAGAGTTAAGAAATGCAGTCTATACAGGGCCATGGTTAACAAATGCAAAATTGCATTTTAGTAAAACAAATTGTGCAGCTTATCTTTTAGCAAAGGATTATGTTAACGGTTCACCTATAAGACAAGAATATTTAGAAACGGCACTTTCGTGGATAAATAATGGAAATGTGGAAGAATATATGTCAATTCATCAACACGATCCTAATGCTAATGAGTTATGGACTTATTTCAGAAATGTTATTGAATGGGTTCAACTAACATTTACAAATTATAGAAAAGAGATGAAAGGCATAAATTGGGGTGCTCTATATAATCAATTTAAAAATAATACCTACGATACTGACATATTAGAACAAGAAATACAAACACTTATGATAGACGATGATGTTACAAACAAAAAAGGTATATATTTTTATGTTCTTACTCGCAATGAAAAGTATCTTAATATTCGAGCATTTACAGAAAATCAAAAAAGAAGTGCTTACGAAAAACAAAATGGAATATGTAAAACCTGCGGGAAGCATTTTGATATAAAGGAAATGGAAGCTGATCATATAACTCCTTGGCATGCTGGTGGGAAAACTTCGGTTGACAATTGTCAAATGTTATGTAAAGATTGTAATAGAAGAAAATCTGGAAAATAAAAGGGATAAAAATGAACGAAAAGAAAAAATTGTTAATGCATAGATTAATTTGGTTGAGTTTAACTATACTTATAATATTGTTACCAATTATTATTAATGCTTTTCAACCAAAATTACAATTGATAGATAGTGAATGTTATGTAGACTACTATGAATACTCAGATACAACCAGTTGTGATATTACATTATATTTTAATCGAGAAGTTAATAGTGGATATGCTACAATTAATTTTTATGATTCTAATAACAATTTAATTGACAGCATAGAAGAATATTTTTTTAGTGATGGAAAGGAAGCTTCAAATTTATACACTTCTATTGATGGCAATGTTGATTCTTACGAAATAGTAGCATACGACTTTGAAACCTATAGTGGTATATATGGAATATACGGATTACTTATAGTAGCTATTCCTATGTTAATTTCTGCACTTTTACTTTCATATAAAGAATGTAATTACAATGGGAAAACAATATCTGTTTATGCAGGATTTTATCATCATACTCTAAGAGTTGATGGAGAATTATGTGATGAACATAACACTCTTATATCTTTTACTTCAATAAAATTAAGTACAACTGATAAAGATAATAGCAAAATTGAAGCTAATATTAGTTTAACCAATCGAATTGCTATCAAAGTTAACGATAAATTATGTAAATAAAAAAAGACCATCTAATTTTTAATGCAAAACTATTTTAATTTAGCCTTTATAATTATATTGATTGATAGTTTTAAATAACATTTATATAACCCTTTGCCACTTAATATAAAAATAGAAGTTAGTTATAATAAGTGGAAATATCATCTATTTTATTCCCTTTTTATAGGAGAATAAAATGGAAATAAATAGAAATAAAATTGTTGCTTTTGCCGGTCATAGATATGAATGGCAATCGATAGGAGTAGACGAAAAACTATTACAAGTGTTAGAAGATTTAATCAATAAAGGCTATACAATATTTTATGACGGAAATTATGGAGCTTTTGATAATAAGTGCAGAAATGCAGTTTTGAAACTTAAAAATAAATATCCACACATAAAACTTATTTTAATCTTAACATATTATCACCACGACAAAGAAAAATATCCAATACCATCATATTACGATGAAACTATTTTACCGGAACTAGAAGATTTGCACTACAAACAAAAAATCACAAAACGAAACGAGTGGATAATCGATAATTGCGACCTACTTGTCTGTCACATCCAAGAAGCCTACAAAAGCGGTGCTTATAACACTGTCAAATACGCCCAAAAGCAAAACAAACCTATAATTTATATATAAAAAGCCAGAGATTTGCTCTGGCCAACTTCTTGTTTTTCGCGTCTGGCAATATTCAATTCGCACGCAAATTACAAGAAGTTGATTGATTTTAGTAAACATAAGCTTTACCTCCTTTATCAATGGAAGAAAAATGCCTTTGCTTGCTTTAATTAACTTTTTAACGCGAATTGCTATCTTTATGATAGTTAATATTGCCATGATATTATATAACATCACATTTTTTTAAAACAAACTCTATAAACGCATGTAAATTTAATGATGGATTTTCTTTATAATATTTTGTGCCTTTATATTCTTGAAGATGACAATTTTTGGAGTTAAATGACTCCAATTCTTTGGCATAACTTATTGCGTTAATTACATCGGGCATTGTTATACTATTAAGAATAGATTTAACATTATCTTCTTTTTTCACATCATCCCAAGAATTAAAGTTGCAATCATACAAAGTGTTTATGTCATCTTTGTAGTTCTGTTTGTTTGCGTATGATTTACGATATCTTGTTTTATGTAAAATCAACCACAACTCAAAGCAAAAATTTGTATAGCATAAATTATATTTACATTTTTTTATTATTCTTGCTTCTTTGACATCATCCATAATGTGCGTAAATTTTTTAATATTCTCATCCGTATTCCCTTCGTAGTCACAAATATGAAAATATGGAAACTCCTTATATCCATTGAAATTGGATTTTACAAATGAAGTTGGTTTTGTTTTCTTTTTTACAAATTTTACGGTATAGTGATAATTTCCATTGTTTATAAGTTGTTGCAGTTTGTCTAAATATAACAATTCACCATCACCCTCAGTGGATACATAAAAGGTTTTATTTGCTTTTTTCATTTATTACACCTCTCATAGCATCTTTGAAGATATCAGTATAATCAATGTCTAAAATAGCCCCATACTTATTCATAAAATAATTTTTTATATAATCTGTTGTATTTCTTACGGAATTTTCACCTTTTGTACCAAAGTCAGACAATGCATAAAGGACACTACTATGAGTATTTAAATCTTTTTCAACAAATTTAATTTCATCCCTTCTAAATATAGAATTGTTTAAATATATAGGGTTGTGTGTGTTAAAAATTAATTGAGCATTGTTAATATTTATTTCATCATTATGAAAAATACTAATTATATTCATCATTAGCATTGGATGTAAAGCCCCATCCAGTTCGTCAACCGCTAATACTGAGCCGTTTTGTAAAACGCTTAAAATAATTGGCATTAACTGAATTATTCTTGCTGTTCCATAGGATTCTACAACATTTACAGGTATGAATGTGCCTTTGCTTGAGTCTTTATCTTTTTGAATTAATGAAACGGTAACAGTTTTCGAGCTTTCATCTTTAATATAAGCAATATCAGAACCGCTAATTCCTGACTGTTTTGCAATATTATTAACAAAAGTATCAATGTAAACTTTTTTATCTTCAAATATAGGTAAGCTAAATGTTCCTTCTAACTTAGGAATAATTATTAAATCACTTTCAAACCATTTAATTATATCTTGGCTAAACTTTTTGCTAATATTTTTAAAACCGTTAGTAAGAAAAATAGAGTCTTCAACCAAAGTTTCGTTAAACATTGATTTTATTTTATCCGTATCAATATCATCTATAAAATCATCTTTATAATCTTTTAATATACTTAGTCTTTTTAGATTATTTCTCTCTCTTTCAAATATATTGACAAAATTAATATCAAGTTTTTCGTATTCAATTTCTCTAAATTGACTGCTTGACAGAAATTCTCCTACATTAATAGATAATTCATATAAATAGTGAAAATTATTATAAATAAATTCAATTTTAAAATTTATTGGATTTTCTGCACCAAAAATAAAAGGTATTAACTCTAGATTTGATTGAGCATTGGGAGTTCCTGCTATTGGTGGAGCATTTTTAATGGAACCTCGCAATATAATATGTTTTAATGTGTTCATCGCGTCAAGAATATTGCTTTTGCCGGATGCGTTTGGGCCATATAATACAGAAGATGATAAAACTTCAAAGTTCTTACTTTTTATTTTTTCTTTAAGTAGGCTATAAGATAAATCTCTTATTCTAGGAGCCTTTCTCATAGTAAAATTTGCTTCATCTTTATAAGATTTATAATTTTTAACGGAGAAATTAACTAACATAGTTCACACCTCATTGATATATTATCATAATTTTTTAAATAAATCAACCCTTATTGCAAAATTTCTGCAATAACATTTTATTATATGTTGATTTTAGTTAAATTGTTAACTAAAAAAAGTAAATTTATGCAATTATTTTTGTAAAAAGCATTTTGTCTTTTCTACGATTTAATGTTTTTTAAATATTCTTGTGCTAAAAGATATAAACCTTTCCCTTTTTCATTTTTCTTAATAATTCTTTTATCTACCATTTTATTTAATGCATTATCTATTGTAATAGCGTATTCTTTATTTATATCACTTCTTCCTAATATCGTAGAAATAGGAGTATAATCTATATTTTCATTATCAAAAGCTATTTTCTTTAAATTGTTGATATTTTGTTTTGAGAGTTCTAATATTGATAAAAAAGTGGTGGATGGATTTTTGATATTTAAACATTTAGAAATTAAAGATGAAGTTTCCAAATAGTTATCATAATCCTTTATGTTTGCTAGAATTGTAAAGCTATTTAACAGTTCGCCTAAATCTTCTAAACAATTTTTGATATCATTTATTTCCTTAGGTAAGAATAGTAAATTAATTGCTTGATACTGTAAATTAGGTATTTTAAAATCTTTTTCAGTTTGCTTGCAAAAATTTATGAAATCATCTGTCAGTCCTGAATATTCTTTAAATTCCAAACTTTCGAGTTCTGCATATAATTTTCTTAACAATTCCTCATCATCTTGTCCTACTATAGAATTGTGGCTTAATTGAATTGCTAATGCTTTATCTTTTGAAAGTTTATCTTTACAAAGCATTACTTGTATTTCATTTAGTCCGGCCTCAATAGAAGCCATTACTCTGTGGTTGCCAGAAAGCACCTCAATTTTATTATCTTCATTGTAATAGCAAAATGGGACTGAAGTTAGTTTACCATCTTTCTTTATATTTGAAACCAACTTTTCATATTCTTCAGGTTTCATATATCTTGCATTGACTTCTAAAAGTTTTATTTTTCTTGGGTCTATTTTTATAATTTCTGTTTCCATAAGCTTACAGCCTCCTTTAATGTCCAATTACCAAATTTTGAAATATATGTTAAGTTAAATGATTTATCTTCTAATTCTTTTCTAGTATGTAAATCAAACAAACCTCTATATTTTATAGAACTTTTATGTTTCGTAAATACATTAGTAAATATACTTTTAACTTCTTTGCTAACTAATCTTTCAGCCAACATTTTCACATCTTTACTTAAAATACAATATAAAACAAGTTTGCTTAACTTATTTATTGAACTTTTAACACAAAAATCTGTCATCAAATAAACTGACGGATGCTCAATATCCTTTGGTGGTTTATGATTATAATCATTTGTTAAACCAAAGACTCCAAATATTTTGTTTCCGCTAAATAATCCATAACAAACTTTAGGAGTGCCGGTAAAGTGAATTTGTTTGCTTAAATATTTTTGTCTTAAAGAATTGAACTGAGTATGATTTAATTGCTTTAAGGCAACATGTTCAATATTATCATTTTCAATAGTATCAAAAGACAATTGTTTATCTGTTTTGTTGTTTTGTTTGGATATTAACATATTGTTTTCTATGCAATTTGAGAATATCTTAATAGTTTTACTATGCAATACTTTATATTTCCCCAAATTATTGATATCCTTTTTAGATAAAATTATGAAACTTGTACCAATATCAAGTAATTGTTCATGCAAACTTTTCTTTAAATTGTTAGAATCTCTATTGTCAATTATCAACAAATCTTCTTTTTCTGGCAATTTTGTAAAATCTTTTAAACTCATTTGCTTAAAATCTGTTAATTTTATGTCTTCTCCTTCAACTTTTTGCACTATTTGTTTAACCAATAAATCTAAATTTTTAATTATATTATCATTTAACCTTGTGGAGTGATAATTGCTTTCTTTATGAAGGATTTTATTTCCAATAATTGCTAATGCAACTTTCTCTACACTTGAATAAACATCTTGATTTTCTATTCGTAAAGATTTACACACATGGTCTGGAAGAATAATTTTTTTATCCCTATTTAAATAATATTCTGCAAGTAATGTGTTACAAAAATCAACATCGTCACCAATTATTGATGACGATGTTGATTTACTTATTAATTTTTCTATCTGTAAGTACTTAGACCCATAGATATAAATATTTCTAAATTTATTTTCATTAATAAAGTTAGAAATGTAATTGTTGACTATTGTCTTTATTCTCATTTTCTAATTCTTTTACCTCAACTCCTAGTTTTTCTTCTAGCCATTTAGCCACCATATGCCTATGACAAAATGTTTTGCCTTGTTCAATATCTGCATATTTTTCATAACACAACAAAACAGCATTATCTCCAAGTTCATTATACACTTCTTGCGGATTTAAGTTGTTTAATACTTGCTCATAATACAACTTTGTATAAAGTTCTTTATCTTCAATTTTTATAATACTTGCAGGTGGTGTCAACTTTTTATATTCTTCTCCTGACCAAAATTTATTAAACCTTGCAATAGAAACATATCTATATTCTTTATCCTTAGGATAACTTTTCATTTTTCCAAAATAACCTGTATACATTTTTAACCTCTATTTAATTATAGCACAAATCTTTTGTTTTGCATAGTGACAACTAAAAATATCTTTTCTTTCTTGCTTCTGGTGTCAATCTCAAATCTTTTAAAATCTTTTCGAGTTGTTTATTGCAATCTATTAATGTTTTATAGTGTTCATTTTCTTTAACCATAACTTTTGGCGTTTTTCCATCACTACAAATTCCTGTAACTATACGAATATATCTATCTGGGTTTTTGTTGTATTCTCGCCAAGCTCTATCACGCATAATTTTGATCTGACAATATTGCCAAATTAGTTCAGCATCAGTTGAAGATAGCCTGTAATGGATGCTTTCTTTTAAGGTTTGCACAATCTCGCTATATGCAACCTTTTCTTCCTTTGTTAAATAACTTGGAATGGTTAAAATCTTATCGTTGTTTTCTTGTGTTGCAATCGCAGCCTTTCTATTATTCTCTAACATTTCCTTTTCAAATTTATCCATATTTTTCCTTTCAAACAAATAGGTTGCCCACCACAAAAAGTGAACAACCTAAACGTAAGTTTATTAATCTAAAATTACTTTAACATATATATTTTCAATATTCAAGATTTAGTGTCATATATTTCAACATTTATTATAGAAAATTTTTTTGACAACCAATTTCCACAATAAAAATTTGTAAATATAAAATCTTTAACAATTCTAGTTGTTATTATAAATTTTTACAAGAAAAATGCAAGATTTTTGCAAATGGGGTGTTTTGTATTTTATTTTGTAATTTTTGTATATCTATTTTTATAATAAAAAAATTGACACAATATTAAAAAATAATGAAAATTTTGTAAATTATTTAATATAGTGTGATATAATCGGATTGATAGGAGAAAAGTTATGAACAAAAGAGTTGATAATCTTTATAATTTTTATAAAAATAGAAACGATGAAAAATTTGAAAATCCTTCAAATTATGCAAAACTTGAAAGATATATAACATGTTTATATTTGAACAAATATATAAAAGAAGGAGATAAAGTTATCGAAATTGGTTCAGGTATTAAAGCTTTTACTCCAGAATTATCAAACAGAAACATTGAAATCACCGCAGTGGACATATTTGGCAAATATTTTTCGTCTTTTCCAAAGAAACAAAATATAAAAACAGTTATAGCTGATATAATAAACTTAAAATCAATTAAAAATGAAAGTTTCGATATTGTGTTTGTAAATGGAGTTCTCTCTCATTTATTTGAAGAAAAAGATATTAAGAAAGCCATAAGTGAAAGTGTTAGAATTTGTAAAAAAGGAGGATTTGTTTTATTTACCTTTCTTTCACCTACAGCAATTATAATTAGATATGGACTTATAAATAAAAATCTAAAAAAATGTAAAAATTTATTTAACGATATAGGTTATTTTAAATCTTTTTCTGAAGATATTTATAAATCATATTTTATTGATGAATTTAAAAAATATGTTAAAGACGCAGGATTAAAACATATTAAAGATATTTCTACTGATGGGTTATTTGAAATTTTAAAGGAACATTCAAACCAACTTGATGAGGAGGAATTTGAAATTATAAAAGATTGGCAATTAAGAGTATGTGAAAAAAAAGAAATGCTTGGATTATCAACGCATATATTGACAATAACAAAAAAAACATAAACAAGATATTTTAAAGAATAAATTTTAATAAAAATATTTATTATTATGCGTAACCTCATTTAAAAAACAAATTAACATAGCTTAAAATGTTACAAATTTTTGCAAGAAAAATGCAAGACTTTTGCAAACGGGGTGTTTGTGTTGTATTTTTAGGTGGAAGTATTGTATAGTATTGTTTGATAAGAAGAAGTGGCGAAAATGCTGAAAAATAAAGGGATTGAGAGATTTTTGATATGATATTTTATGGTAAAATATGATACGAAAAGTCGAACTCTTGGCATTTTCAGGTCGCCCCTTCGGAACCATTATGGAGGGTTCGAGTCCTTCTGGGTGCACCAAACAAAAATAATCCGAACCGATAGGCGAGGATTATTTTTGTCCGTACTTTTCTTTTTTATTTTTTCGTTTTTCACTTTTCTTTTAATTTTGGATAATTTTTGAAATAAAAAATAAGAAAGAAGAAAGAAAAGTTGTTGAGCATTTAAAAGATAATCACCAAATTCAAATTCATATTTCTTTCTTTTTGTTTTGAAACTTTGTAATTGTATGATATAATTATTTTACAGTTAAAGAGGTAAATTTAATATGAAGGTTATTGTTGATAAAAGAACGGAATTTATAGGCATAGTTTTGATGTTAAGCAAATATAATCAAATATATGA
>DVLK01000066.1 GCA_018715545.1 Candidatus Caccovivens faecavium
TTTATTAAATTTCCTTTATTTTTTAATAAGTTTTATGCTATAATTTATGCGAAAAAAATTTTTACTGTTTTTTGGAGAGGATATGAACAATAAAATTTTAGAGAAAGAAAAAAAATATCTTAGCACTGTCCATAAGGTCATTGATGAAAACTACGAAAAAAGTCAAACGACCTATATAGACAATTTAAAGCAAATTCAAAACTACAAAAAATATTTTGCAGAAAATTTTTATGAGATTAATAAAGATGGTGGCGAAATCGCCGAAATAAATTTACGAATAGAAAGCTTAGAGCAAAATAATGTTACGCTCACTAAGCTTGCTAACCGCCTCAAAAAACAGAAAAAATCGCCTTTCTTTGGTAAATTTGATTTTAAACTAGATAATGAAGAAGAGCCTACTAGTTACTACATAGGCATTGGGCATCTTCAAAATGATGAGCATGTAAATATTGTGTATGACTGGCGTGCTGATATCTCTTCGCTTTATTATGATGATGTTTTAGGTAGAACCTCCTACTCCTGCCCTAATGGCGAGATTGAAGGAGAACTCACTCTTAAACGCCAATTTAAAATTGAACAGGGCAATATGCGCTATTATATTGATAGTAGTCTTGTCATTGACGACAACATACTTATGGAGGAACTTTCTAAGAATTCTTCCGCAAAGATGCATGATATTGTGTCAACCATTCAAAAAGAACAAAATACGCTCATAAGAAGTAGCGAACTTAAAAATACCATCGTTCAAGGCGTTGCAGGATCTGGAAAAACTTCTGTCGCCATGCACCGCGTGAGTTACCTACTATATAAGTATCGTAAAGCTCTTAAAAATGAAGATATTTTAATACTTTCTCCTAGCGAACTTTTCGCTGATTATATTGATGAAGTTTTGCCGTCACTTGGCGATGACAAACCTTTTACCACCACTTTTTCGACAATGGCAAAAAAGCTATTGGGAAAAGACTACATCTCTCGCGAAAGGATGCTAGATAGACTGATAACATCAGGGACTCAAAAAGATTTTGAAAATATCGCAATAAAATATAGCTTTGAATTTTTGGAGGATTTTAAAAACTTTTTAAATAATGATATCTGTAACCTATTCATGCCAAAGACAATGGTGTTTGGAAATCTTGTCATAGAAGAGGCAGAAATTAGAGATATATACTATAACAAATTAAAAAATCTTCCTATCTACAAGCGTATAGAGGCAATCGCAGAACATATTGTTGACCTCTTCAATGTTCCACCTTCAAAAAATATCGACTTTTATAATCGCGCGAAAAAACTTTTGTATAACAAGATGATAACCACCGACTGCGTAAGAATATACAATATCTTTCTGCGCTCTATGGAATTAGATGAAATAGAGGAAGTCAGTGCCTACGATATTGCACAAATACTGCTTATTAAGGAAAATCTATTTGGCTTTGACCATAATTATGATGCAAAGTATGTTGTGGTTGACGAAATGCAAGACTACTCCCCTTGCCATTTTTACCTATTTGAAAAAATATGGCATTGCCCTAAGATGTATCTTGGAGATATCAATCAGAGCATAGACAAAAATTTATCAAAAGATTACCTCAATATGCTTGCAAAAGAGATAAAGGCAAAGATTTGCTATCTAAATAAATCCTATCGAAGCACCATACAAATTTCAAAATTTTCGCAAAAAATCCTTGGCAAAAAAGTGGCTAACAATGTAAATCGTAATGGTGAAGAAGTTAAATTTTATAATACAAAGGATGTAGTTAAAAAGATAGAAAAGATTGTTAAAGCTCATACAAATCAAACAGTTTGCGTGGTGTGCAAAAGTATGAAAGAGATTAAATTGTTGCAAAACGCAAGTAGTGTTTTAAAGACCTTTGAAGTATTAGATGAAGAGAAAGAGATGACTGAAAGTAAAATGCTAATGAGTACGATTATAAATTCAAAAGGCGTGGAATTTGATGTTGTAATAATTCCGTTTGCTAATGACGAAAATTATCACAATGAGCTAGACAGAAATCTCCTATATGTCGCCTCCACAAGGGCGCTTCATGAATTATATTTCATCGCAGATAAGAAGCCAAGCAGATTTTTGATGAAAACAAAATAAAAAATTTATAGTTAACATTTTAAAATGGCATATATCATGCCATTTTTTTGTTTTTAAATATATGATTATTTTAATATAACGAATTTTTATTCATGGATTTATGCAATATAAAATTTTGTAAATTACTGAACTTAAATTTTATGCATACTTTCTTATCTTTATTCATACTTTGCCATTAATAATTTTTGCTACAAAAGGCTTAAAAGCGCGAAAAATGTATAAAAGTCCTAAAATCAATGTGGAAATGTGGATAACTTATGTGGATTACTCCACTTTCATCCACTTTTTTATGCATTGTATAAAGATAAATACTTGTGTATAAAAATTTATTGTGGATAAATTTTAGTGTAAAATTTTACTCAATTATACTTTTTTCTTGATGAGCAATTGACTTTTCAATGCGTAAGCGTTATACTTGTTATATCGAAATTTTATAATAAATATGTTTTGTTTAATATGTATTTATGACCACATAAATTCGATAGTTAAGCAACCTAATTATTCATGAGAATAGGAGATTTAAATTGGAAAACAAATTGATTGCGCCAAGAAAGATACAGGGATTTTGGGAACTTATGCCAAAAGAGGAAGCACTATTTGAAGATATGCTTTCGCGTTTACGAAAGGTGTTTGAAAATAACTGCTTTCAGCCTCTTGATACACCCGTGGCAGAATTTAGTGAAATACTCCTTGCTAAAAGTGGTGGAGATGTTGATAAAGAAATATATCGTTTTACAAAAGGTCACGCCGATATTTGCCTAAGATATGATTTGACTGTTCCTCTTGCGCGTTTTGTAGCTGGAAATATGAATGAGCTTATCTTCCCTTTTAAACGCTATCAAATTGGAAAAGTATATCGCGGTGAGCGTCCTCAAAAGGGCAGATTTCGTGAATTTTATCAGTGTGATGCTGATGTGATTGGCGAAAACTTATCTCTCACCTATGACGCAGAGTGCATAAAGCTTTATGAGCCATGCTTTAAAGAGCTACATCTTGATGCCATGGTGGAGATTTCAAACAGAAAACTTCTTGCTGGTTTCTTTGAAAGTCTTGGCGGTAATGTCGTTGAGCTTATGACAATCGTTGATAAGGTCGATAAATTGCCAAAAGAGGAAATAGCTAGCTTATTCAAAGAAAAAGGCTTAACGGCTAGTGATATTGAAAAAACGATGAAAATTATAAGCACAAAGGGAGATATCAAAGAGGTCAAAGCTCTTTCAGCTATGTGCGATAATGACACCTTCAAAAAGGGAATGGAAGAACTAGAAATTGTAGATGAATATCTTAAAGCGCTTGGCATGACAAACTACTTATATAACCTTTCCATTGTGCGCGGTCATGACTATTACACAGGCACTGTATTTGAATGTTACATTAAGGGCAAGCGTAGTTTTGGAGCTATCGGTGGCGGTGGAAGATATGACAACCTTTGTAAAAACTTTATGGAAACTAAAATGGAAGGTGTAGGCATGAGTATCGGCATCACCCGCCTATTTGACATTTTACGAAACGAAAACTTGCTTAATACTGAAAATTATACAAGCATTGAAATCGGCATCATCACTTTTAACGAAACATTGCTCGCTGGCTTAGCGCTTATGAACAAGTTTAGAGAAAGCGGTGTTAAAGCTGACATCATAAATGAAAACAAATCTTTTAAGGCGAAGATGAAAGAAGCAAACAAGAGAAGTCTTCCGTACATCATCATCTTAGGTGAAGATGAAGTGAAAGCTTCAATCTACACTCTAAAAAATATGCAAACTGGCGAACAAGAAAAGTTAAAATTTGATGAAATTATAGAAAAATTAAAACATTAATTAAACAATATTAAAAGAGAAAAAGAGGTATATATGGAAAAGAAAAAAATTCTAGTTACATCAGCACTACTATACATCAATGGGCTTCCACACCTCGGACATGTGGCTGGCTGTTGGCTACCGGGAGATATTTTTGCGCGCTTCAATAGAACTTATGGCAATGACACAATCTATGTCAGCGGAACTGACGATTATGGCACAACAAGCTATATGAGCGCAAAAGAACTAGGTATGGAACCTAGTGCGTACATCAAAATGATGAACGACAAGATGAAGAAAATAGCAAATAAACTCAATATAAGTTTTGATATATTCAGTGGAACAAATACAGATGTCCATACAGAAATTACCTGCGATATCTTCAATGAGTTATATAAAAATGGCTTCATCTCTGAAAAAGAAAGCAAGATGTGCTATTGCGAACATGACAAGATAGCGCTTGCTGATAGATTTGTATATGGAACTTGTCCTCATTGCGGTTATGACAGAGCGTACGGCGACCAATGCGACAACTGCGGTAAAACATACGATATTGAAGAGCTTATAGCTCCAAAATGTGCATTTTGTGGTCAAGATGCTGTATTTAAAAACACAAAGCATCTTTATATACGCCTAGACAAATTACAAAATGACCTAAAAAAATGGTTAGACACCAAAAAAGATGTATTTCGCCCTTATGTATATAACATGGCAATGAAGTGGATTAACGAAGGGCTCAATCCTCGTTGCATCACCCGTGATATTCAATGGGGAATAAAAGTGCCATTAAGTGGCTTTGAAGATAAGGTTTTCTATGTTTGGTTTGATGCGCCTATCGGCTACATCTCAATAACCAAAGAACTTGGTGGCGATAAAATGGTCAAGGATTTTTGGCAAAATGACAAAACAGAAATTTACAACTTTATCGGCAAAGACAATATCGACTTCCATGCAGTTTTCTTCCCATGCGTGGAACTAGGAAGCAAGAAATACAACCTTGCACATAATGTTGTTGGCTTTAACTTTTTAAATTTCGAAGGACAAAAATTTTCTAAATCTAAAAAAATTGGAATCTTCTGCGAAAGTTTGCTTGAAAGCGACATTGATATTGACAGCTTACGCGCTTATATGCTCTCTATCTTCCCTGAAAATAAGGATAGCGACTTCTCATATGAAGGCTTCAAACTCAACACCAACGCCGAACTTGTTGGAAAGTATGGCAACTTCTTCAACCGCATCCTCAACATGATAAACAAAAATTTCGCAGGCGAAATCGGCATTGATTTTAATGACATTAAAGATAAGTTAGATGAAAACGATAAAGAGATGGTGGAGGCAATCTCCTCCTGTCCACAAACAATTGCTGAACTATTTAAACAAACAGAATTTAGAGCTGCATATAAAGAGATTATGCGCTATGCATCCATTGGAAACACCTATCTTGAAAAGACTGCTCCTTGGTCACTAATCAAAAATGGCGATATTGAAAGCGCTAAAAAGGTTTTATACCTATGCCTCAACATGGCAAAATCTCTTGCCATTGTTGGAAGTCCAATCTTGCCAACAAAGACTGCTGAAATTTGGGAGCAACTTGGCTTTGACGGCAGACCTGACGCAAATGGTCGCTGGTCAGAAGCCTCCAAGATAGATGTCGCAAAAACACATAAGATTAATTCACCAAAGCCTCTATTTATGCGTCTAGATGATGAAACAATCGAAAGATATAAAAAGGAATTAGAAGCAAAATAAGGTTAAATTATTTGAAACATAAAGCATTAAAATATCTTAAAATCCTTTATGCGAGTAAATTTAAAAATGGCAAAAAAATAAACACCAATATGGTGTTTATTTTTTATGCAACAACACTATTCATATATTGATTTCGATAGTAATTATTTGTGTACATTAATCTTCCACCAACAACGCTACCATTATTATCTTCATAAGAAGATTTAAGTTGATAACCATTTGTTTGGTAACTATCCCCATCCACTGAATTAAGATTTAAAGTTACCAAAACGCCAGAAAGATCTATATTTAAACCTGTTATGCTATCAATAAACGAATATGTTTTTTCTATCAATTCTCCATTTTCGTTTTTATAGAAACCTTGATATTTTTTTGCACCTAGATTAACATTTAAATTTTGTGCATTATCATCACCTAGTAAACTTGCCCCGTCAAGCGTCAATGTCATATTTTCTATGTTTTCATCGACAGTAAAGCCTAAAATCGTCTCTTCGAGTGTTGGATTAACCTCAATCGACTCAATAATGCTTATAATCATATCTGGCAAGTTGATACCTAAGAAGCTTTCTTTAATACCGAAGGCATCGAGCACTAATTTAGTTATATTTGGTAAAATCTCTGAGCTTTGATAAGTATTTTTATCTACACTATCCTCAACGACTTTCGTCCATTCTTGACCCACCCAATCTGTCCATGTTCTATGAGTTTCACTAGTAATAGAATATCTATGGAAAGTAAGATTATTATCTTTATATTCAAATGTCACCATTCTTGTATCAAAATCACCATTAAATACCAATGACGCTAATGCACTTGTTTGAAGTTCAACTTGTGCAAAGATATATGGATTATTAAAATCTTCAAAATTAGCGTAAAGGTCAAAGGTCATATCTAAGGTTATAATGCTTATCAAATCTATTGAAATATTCCCTTTGAAGTTTACATTTTTTGTGTTCAAAGTATTAACTACAATGTCCATAAATTCTGGCAAACTGCTTAGGTTATGATGTGATGCTGTTGTGTCATAATCGAAATTGGTAAATTCTTGAATCTCAATTATAGCTGACAAATCTTCACCAAGTACGAAAGAAATGCTTGCAAGATTGCCTAATTTATCAAACAATATCTCAATCTTTCCTACGCTTCCGCCTGTTGCTTCGCCATCTGTCACTTGACCATTCTCAGTGCCTTCGCTTGCTGTATCGTCACCCAAATCAAAATCAACAATCAAACTATAATTATTGTCATTTTCTTCAAATGATATGTTTTTTAGCATTTTCATGATATTAGATACATCACTGAGAATATTATCAACCTGCGTAATTTCATCGCTGACATCATTATTAGTAATGCCTAGAAGCTCGTGCAAGAAACTGAAATCTGTTGTAGATTTTTCTAAATCCCAACTCTGCATCATACTTTCGCTTAATTCAATGTTAGCGATGCCAAGTATCATAGAAATCATATCGCTCATATTAGCATTTTGAATATGTCCTCTAAATTTAGTGTCAGTTCCTATGAAATTGCCATGAGCGTATGTGAGGTATAACCCACTATCGGCATTTTCATTGCTATCATAGAGCAAGGAAATTTCATGTTTATTGTCTATATTCTGGCTTACATCGCCGTTTTCTATTGTTAAGTCACCTTGTACTTTTAAGCCTCTTCCACCAAACAACGAGGATGACACATCTTCGCCGTCTGAAAGCTCTACAAGTGCGTCACCGTAAATGCTCATAGCCCCCATGTTTACAGACAAGCCAACTTGATATTGATTGGAGTTTAAATAGTCATAGAAAGCCTTGACAAGAGGAAGAAGTGTTTTATAACTTGTAAACTCACCTACATCATACACTCCGTCTTTGCCCTTTATGCTTACAACATTGCCAGCTTCATCAAATGCAATATCATCCATGAACAAAGAGTTCGCTCCTAGTGCCACATTTTTGAGATATATAGCAAAATTCTTATTCTTTGTGACAGCCTCTTCGTTTTCTAGCCACCACTCTTCATAACTTTCATAGGTGTCGGTGTTAGGGTCAATAATATTTGCACCAATAACTATCTTCGTTGGATAAATCTTTCCATTTGCATTTTCACCAAAAGCTTGCATAACAATGTCGGCGAATTTTGCTGTATCCGTATATTGTAAGTCGCCAGTGTTGATTTGCACACCACCATCTATCCAATTAGCACTTATACTATTTAATGCTGGTAAAATCACATTGAATGTAGATGTTAAATTGCTAAGTCCAGAGATAGTCATCTTCAAGTCTTCGCTTACAAATGTCAATATTTCGTCAATTGTTTCTTCTGTAAGATTGAAAGTCAATCTTAATCCTTGTAAGTCAAGATAGATATCTTGGTCAAGTAGATAGATATATGTTTCAATGTTCATTGCACTTGTGTAAATTCTCACATATGGCACATATTCCTCGCCCTTTCTTACAAGCATAGCGAGCATATCACCATAGAAAGAAGTTGTGCTGTAACGAACTGCCAAATCGCCAGAAATTGCGTAGGTGTAGTCATCAACTTTTACATTCTCAACAATATCAAAGATTGGTGTGATGTCTTCCTCTTCACCGCTTGGGGCTGTTAAGGCAAAATCATCAGCGTTTATTTGAAGTTCACTCACATTTAAATTAACATCATAACCAGATATATTCTTTGCTAGTGTTAATCCTAATGTCTTTAACTCTTTATCGTAAATCAAAGCAATTACATTATCTTTTAAAGTGATGTCGTAAGTTATTACACTCCCCTCTTCACTTGCCGTTAACCTTATATTCTTTAAGATATCTAAAATATCAAGGTTTTTAAAGTCAACGCCAAGCTCAGCGCTCACCTCTTCCAACATATTTGATGTATCTACGCTTACGCCAAATTCTGCAAGTAGTTCTGCAAGATTTGCCTTAGCTAAATCAAGCTTTAAGCTCTTCTCTCCGATTGTCGCATAGACTACCTTACTATTTAGCATATCTTCTCCATAGAGGAAGATATCTAACTTTAAGCCATCTATATCAATATTTGCATCTAAGTTGAAGCTCATCGAATTGATATCAAATTTAACTAAGCCATTGACTTTAACCATATCATTAATTTGAAGATCAACATTGAAAGTTAAATTGTTTGCCTTTATACCCTCTTTGAAGATTTCTAATAGATTTTCTGCTCGAACAAAACTTTCTATCAAAGATGTGCCGTTATTGGTTAATAATGCCGATACTTTACCTTCTGTAAATATAAATGGATTTTCTGCTTCTTCACCCAAAATTAAACTATCTAATTTAATGGCCACTGAATATTCATTTTCATCCATAGCAATCAAAGTCGAAATTTGAATATAGTCAAGAACCATTGTGCCGTTTTCATTGTAAGTTACAATATCGAAATCGCTGTTTGAAAGTTTAATATTATCGTTGACTACAATCTCTTTATCTATACTTACATTAAAGCCATTTTCTAAGCCATATATTGAAATGTCTGCTAATGCTGGAAGCACAACTGTGACTGCGCCTATCGCCTCAGTGTCTAAACCAAATTCTTCCTGTAAGATAGATGTGAGTTCTTCATTATTAAGTTTGTTTATGTCTATCGCAAGTAACAAATTCTCAATGTTTAAATACAATTCTTCTTCAACTAGATACGCATATACCTTAATACCCTCTATTTCTGTATTTATTCCAATGTATGGAAGATAGCTATTACCATTCTTTAATGCTTGTGCCACTAGGCGAGCTTGATAAGTCTTATCATTAACTGTAATTTCAACCACGCTTGACAAAGCATACCCGTTTTCAATCTTAGCCTTCTCAACAATGTCAAAGATTGGCGTGATGTCTTCCTCTTCCCCGCTTGGCGCTGTTAAGGCAAAATCATCAGCGTTTATTTGAAGGTCACTTATATTTAAATTAACATCATAACCTGATATCTTCTTTGCAATTGTTAGTCCTAATGTCTTTAACTCTTTGTTGTATGTCAATTTAACTGTATTATCTTTTAAAGTGATGTTGTAAGTTATTACACTACCCTCTTCACTTTCCGTTAACTTTATATTCTTTAAGATATCTAAAATATCAATATTTTCAAAGTCAACGCCAAGCTCAGCGCTCACCTCTTCTAACATATTTGATGTATCTACGCTTACACCAAATTCAGCAAGTAGTTCAACAAGATTTGCCTTAGCTAAATCAAGCTTCAAGCTCTTCTCTCCAATTGTCGCATAGACTACCTTACTATTTAGCATATCTTCACCATAGAGGAAGATATTTAGCTTTAAACCATCTATATCAATATTTGCATCTAAGTTGAAGCTCATCGAATTGATATCAAATTTAACTAAGCCATTTACTTTAACCATGTCTGTAATTTGAACATCAACATTAAAGGTTAAGTTATTTGCTTTTATACCCTCTTTGAAGATTTCTAATAGATTAGCTAAATCGACAAAGGATTGAACATCTGTCATACCGTACTTAGTGTTGAGGCTTGTTGCGACATTTTCACTTAATTCCATGTCAGACAAATATTGCGTATCACTTCCAATCATTATATTGGTTACTTCAACACATACCTTTTCAGATGTGCCGTCCATAGATAAAGTAGTATCAAGGCTGAACATGTCAGGCAAAATATTCTCATCAATAGTCTTAGTTTTGAAAACAAGCTTTGTATTCTCAACTGAAATTGTATCATCGAATATAATTTTATCGCCTAGTGAAAGTTCAAAACCGTCTTCTAAGACAACAAAATTCAAGTTTTCAAAAGTAGGCATGATTACACTAACTGCCATTAATGCTTCAATGTCAAAATTAATATCAAATTCGTTTAAAATACTTTCTATCTCAGCAAAATTGTCATTTAAATTAATTTTTAAATTAAGTTGTTCAACACTTAGATATACCGTGTTGTCTATATAGTAAATATATGCATCAATGCCATTTAAATTTGTCTTAAAGCGAACAAAAGGCATTATCTTTTCGTCTAATTCAACAAGTTTTGCTCCTACATTCCCTGCTAGCTCAATATCTCCATACTTAACAACAATATCACCAGAAATACCATAGCTATTATCATCAATCTTAGCATTTTCGATGATCTTTACAAGGGATGAGATATCAACTTCATCATTGGTAGGAATATTATCAATATCAAAGTTTGGAATATCTAACTTAATCGAATTGACCTCAATATTAATTTTATAGTTATTCATTGTAAGTTCGCGCACAGTCGCCGTCATATCTTTAAAATCTTCACTGACATCAAGTGTCAATCTTAAATTACCAAAATATATTGTAAAACGATAACCATTTTCCGCAACATTCTCATTGATTTCGATTTTAGACATCAAAGAGTTCAAGTCTAAGTCAGATAAATCTACCCCAATCGCTGTACCAATAGCATCCAAAAGCTCTGCTATTTCTGACGAACCTTCAAATTTAGATAGAATAGAAGAAAAATCAATTGTACCTAGTGTAATTTCATTCATATCAAATTTGAATGACATATCATTGACGCTTAGATGTAGAAAATTATCTAGTTCACTATTTTTAAAGGCATTTATTTTATAGCTTTTGCCATCAATTTCTGTTTCCAAGTTGACATCAAAATCAAAGTTTTTCATATTTATTTTAGCATCAATACCTACTTCCACATCAAAATCGTCAGAAGTAACAGAGATTGTCATATCGCCAGTGACATTATTTGCCAAGGTGAATGCCTCCATTAGCTTATTCATATTTGAATCTTCTGACGCATCCACATTCCCTGGCATAGTAGGCTTAAAAGTGACATCGCCATATAACATAATGTACGCAAAAAAAGAGCATAGGGCGATTATCATATATAGACATATCGTCCTAAACATATTTGATAAAAATGTTCTTTCTCTTCTTTCTGGACTACGCATATTTCCTATCCCTTAGCGCTTTTAAACACTTCTAAATATTCCGCAACCGTTTCGTCATCGTAGTAAAAATAATCGTCAAAATCATCGGTTACGGTGGAGTTGATACTCATAACTTCAATTTGATACACCTCATCATAATGAATATGCTCAATTTCGAAATTTTCGTTCATGGTTACAGTCATCTCAACACTTTTCCAT
Organism: Candidatus Caccovivens faecavium; assembly: GCA_018715545.1. Lineage (GTDB taxonomy): Bacteria > Bacillota > Clostridia > Christensenellales > UBA1242 > Caccovivens > Caccovivens faecavium. Next base: position 11,756 of record DVLK01000066.1, read on the forward strand.
GCTGGAAGATCTTTTACATCTGGTGGAGTTGTAGGAACTGAAAAACCTGCAAAATGGCGAATTTCATAACTATAATAAAAAGCCGCATAACTTGCATATTCGCTTGTCATTTTAATGTTGAACACATACTTATTATCACTATTGAGCGTGACATCTTTATCATAAGTGCCTTCCTGAGTTGTGAAAGAGGACACGATATAGGTTAGTGAAGTTGTTGGCACTGTGTTAAAAAAGCTTTTATATTCATCAAGAGCGATTGTCTTTGCCGTTGTTTCATCAAGATCTACCAAATAATTATCTTTGTTATCGCCGATTATGTCGCTTTTGTTTCTTGTTTCATTTAAATACACTTCATTAGGATTATTATATTCATATTTTTGTTTAACAGACATTGATGCAATACCTGGGCTCATCTTTAAGTAATAAATACCTTCCTCTGTGGATGTTTTTATTGCGCGCATAGATTGAGAACCCATCATGTTTACAACATCACCACTTAAAATCTTCACATATCTTTCGGTGTTTTTAAGTTTATACTCACCTATCTGATAAAGCTCGACCGCTGAAAATGTGGTCTTTTTCCCACTGACAGCGTCCTCATATAGCTTTTTTATCGTTTCTTCGTCATCACGAAGAGTAGCCTCTGTAAGACTTGAAGTGTCAACGCTAGGCACAATGCCGTCAATATAAATGCTACCTATTGCCACACCAGTGATTACGGCAACAAGAATGATAACGCCATATAGAATATAATTTTTTATATTAGTCAATATCTTCTCCTTAATAAGGTAAATTCAAATAGTAAAATTACTATGTTTATAGTATAACATAGTTATCTCACAAAGTCAATTAAAATAGTTAAATAATTTTAAATATTTTATGCAATATCAACAAATAAAATTATAAATTTTTCAAAATTTTTCTAAAATGACACAGGTTTCCATATTAGAGGTGCGCGGAAACATATCAAAAATTTTCACTTTTTGGATTTTGTAAAATTTTGTTAGGTGTTTGAGGTCGCGTGTTAAGGTGGAAAAATTACATGAGATATAGATGATATTTTTAATGTTTGATTTTATAATTTCTTCCAAAACTTTCTCTTTACATCCCTCACGCGCAGGGTCAAGTACGATAAAGTCAGCTTCTTTTGAAGGCTTTGATATGACCTCCTCAACTTTCGCATTGTAATTTATCATGTTGTCTGTTTTTATCGTTTCTGCAATTTTATGCGCAGAGCTCTGCATTTCAATACCAATCACTTTATGTGCTTTTTTTGCAAGTAGCTTCGACAGCACACCCTGCCCAGAATATGCATTTATCACAGTCTTGCTATCTACATTTTTTACAACAAAATCATAAAGTTTTTCAGCCACACCAATATTCACTTGAAGAAAAGATTTTGCGTCAATATCGAAAGCTTCATCGAGTATTTCGTATCGCATTTTAGTAGCATTATATTCCTTGTAAAGCTTCGTCTTATCGCTCTCTAACACCTCTCCCTCAGCTAAGAAAATAGGGTATTCATCTAATAGATTGCTATATAAAAATTTTTCTCTTTTAGAAAATAGAAAAATTATCATGACACCATCATTAAACTTCCTAAAATAGACACTTTTTAGATGTGAGTAGCTATATTTTTTAAGATATTCTTCCACTGTGTGAATAGCGTTCAATATGTCACTTTCGGCAAGTAAGCAACTTTTAATATTGATAAAATTGTGCGATAAAGCTGAAATATAGCCTAATTGTCCTTGTTTATATGTAAGCTTAATCTTGTTGCGATAATAATAACTATCTTCGCTAGACTCAATATCAATGTCGCCTATATAGCCCGCCTTTTTTAATTCATTTTGCAATATCTGCTTTTTAAGCGACAATTCTCTTTCATAAGTTAAGTGCTGAAAGGAACAACCACCACATTTACCATAATAAGGACAAGGAGGAGATGTTCTAAAAGGAGATGCTTTAACTACTTTCACTACTCTTCCTATATCAAATTTTGACATTGACTTCGCAATTTCAACCTCCACCTCTTCACCTATATCAGTTTGAGGAATAAAGATTGTTTTACCAGCTCTTTTTGCTACACCGCTTCCATTATATGATATATCAATTATCTTAACTAACATCCTTCACTTCCTTTTTAATAAACGCCATAATTAATCCAACAACAAAGTCAATTTCCGCCTCGGTTAGTTCCCGCCCTTTTGGTATCTTCCACCATTTATTTAGACATCCACGACAGCATGTTGCAGTGGCGTGTTGCGCTATGAATACAGGATGCCCACGCATTGGAGTTTGCTTCCCATCGCTTGGTAAATCCTTTGGTGCAAGTCTTTTAGTTATAAAATCATAAGCATGCGACTTAATCTTATCCACGCCTTTTTCTTTAACATACGCAATATCTTTTGCCTTTAAATGAAATTTACTTCTAAAAGGTGAAGCCCGCAATTTCTTCAAACACCCATCATAATTTAAAACTATATCCATATTTATTTAAATCCACTTTGTTATCTATAACTTCCACACCATCTTCACGCAATAATTCCGCCTGCCTATTCACCCCTCCAAAAGCAAATGCCGACGAAAGCTCACCAAATCTATTTACAACCCTGTGGCAAGGAATTACGCCAGGCTTAGGATTGACATGAAGCGCCCAACCGACCTGCCTAGACATTCTAGGATTGCCTATTGCACGCGCAATCTCGCCATAGGTCACCACCTTACCTTTTGGCACCTTTTTAACCAAATCATAGACATTCTCGAAATAATTTTTACTAAAATCCATACTTCACCTTAACATTTAAATTTCTATTAAATAACACCCAATTTACCAAGTAGATATTTAAAATTTAATTATACCAAATCAAAACGAAATGAATTACACTATACGCACTTAACATCTACTTGCACCTAACTTAAATAGCATAAATACTATCTATTGCAATTATAGTGTAAAATTAAAAAATAGTCAATTAGTTTTGTATTATCTAAGGTCGAACCAAGCGCGAAGCATTTGAGTGAGACCGATGGTCATACATACTGCGATGACACAATTCCTTGTGTTTTTGCGTCAGCAAAATTTAAAATTTTATGTCAATAAAATTTTAACATCGCATAGTCTATATTATCGGAAGCCGAGTCAAGCACAACAAAGTTGTATTTGAACGAGGCTGATGTTCATACATACTGCGATGACACAATTTATTGTGTTTTTTGCGTCAGCAAAATTTAAAATTTTATGCCTATAAAATTTTAACATCGCATAGTCTATATTATCGGAAGTTGAGCCAAGCGTGGCATAGCCACATTTGAGCGAAACTGATGTTTATACAAACTGTGATGGCGGGCAAGGCACGCAAAATTCGTTAGAATTTATTAAAATTTTATGCTAATAAAATTTTAACATCGCATAGTTTATATACAAGCACTTTTTCATACAAATTAAAAGAAAGAATAACCAACGCTCTCACACAACTTGACAAAGCATAACAAAATAACTATAATTTAAGATATAATATGCGGATATGGCGGAATGGCAGACGCGCTAGGTTCAGGTCCTAGTGAGAGCAATCTCATGCAGGTTCAACTCCTGTTATCCGCACCAAGTGAGAGCAATCCGAACCGCTGGGTTGCTCTTTT
>DVLK01000067.1 GCA_018715545.1 Candidatus Caccovivens faecavium
TAAAAATCAATATTTTTTATTTATAAAAATTTTCTATCAAGCATGTAAGATATTAGAACTTAAAAAGTTTCAAACAAAGAAAATTAAGCGATTTTCGATTGCTTATGCACATTGACACAAACCCCAACTCCTGCCATAAAAACAGCAACCGATGTTCCGCCACTTGATATAAAAGGAAGAGGGAGCCCTGTCGGCGGAATTGAACCCGTAACGACTGCAATATTAAGGAGAGTTTGTACAGCGATAAGAACTCCTACTCCAAGAGAAAGGAGACAACCAAATCTATCTTTTGCGGACAAGCCAATTTTAAATAGGAAATAACATAGCGCACCAAAAACTAAAATTAAAAGGATTGCGCCGAAAAATCCAAACTCCTCACCGATGATGGAAAAGATAAAGTCCGATTCTGCGAACGGAAGAAAGAGATATTTTTGCCTTGAATTAAAAAGCCCCACTCCAAACATACCGCCGTTGCCAAGACTATATAGCGACTGAATTAACTGAAAACCTTCTCCCTGTGGTGAAATCCATGGATCAAGGAAGGCAAAAAGACGCTTCATGCGGTACGGCTCTGCAATAATAAGTAATGGAACACACAAAGTAGCAAGTCCAGAGAAAAGCAAAGTGTGCTTCTTGTTTATTCCTCCAACAATAAGCATGAAAAAGGTTAAAAATAATAGGCACATTGTCACACTCATACTTGGCTCAATTATGACCAGCAAACATAATACACCTGCAACTACAAGAGGAGGAATTAGCCCTTTAAAAGTCTTTATCTTTTCATGATTGTCAGATAGGTAACTGGCAAGATACAATATAAGAGCGAACTTCGCAAGCTCTGACGGTTGAATGGAGATACCCAAAATACTAACCCAACGATTTGCACCATAACTTTGAACGCCAAAACCTGGCACAAACACCAAGACTAAGAGTACCACACAAACTGCAAGCACCGCATATCTAAATTTCTTTAAAAGATGATAATCAAAAAATGCAAAAAAGATGAAAGCAAAAATGCCAAGCACAACGCCTAAAAGTTGCTTAAACAAAAAGAAATATTCATTACCATATCTGTTGCCTGCGGAATAAAAGCTTGCACTATACACCATAATACAACCAAAAATCACCAAAGCAAACATCAAAAAAGTGACAAAAAAGGTTGTTTTATCAAATTTTCTCTTCTTAGATAAGATAAAAAATTTCTTAATCTTTTCCACTCAAAAACTCCAACACAAGCTCTTTAAATTTTTCTCCCCGTTCTTTATATGATGAAAACTCATCAAAGCTTGAACAAGCTGGCGAAAGGAGAACAACATCACCTACTTCTCCCCTTTCGCATGCATAAAACACTGCATCATCAAAATGCTTAAAATTTGCAGTTGGAACCTTGTAACGATTGGCGATTGCACTTATTTTTTCACCTTCCTCTCCAAAAGTTACAACCTCCTTTAAAGGATGTTGAAATATACTGTCGTAAGGCGCATTTTTACCCTGTCCGCCTAATAAAAGCAAAATTCTCTTACCATCAAATGCCGTCAAGGCATTTATAACTGACGCCACGTTTGTCGCCTTACTATCATCGACATACATAACACCATTACGCTCTCCAACAAGTTCCAATCTGTGCGCGCTAGGAAGAAAGGAGGAAATGCTATCATTAAAATTTATCCCCTTAAAATTTGACAAACTTGCAATAGCAGCAAGTACATTTTCTAAATTTTTTTCACCTTTTAACTTTATATTTTGCAAGCCACAAACAGGCTTTTTATTAATAAAAATTTGATTATTTTTCACAAAAACACCTTTTTTTAGCGTATTTTTTGAAAAATATAGGCATTTTTTATCAAAATTAAAAGTTTTTGCTATTTCATCATCAAGATTTAAAACTAATTTTCTGCGCGTAAATGAAGCTAGCTTTTTCTTACAATCAATGTATTCCTGCATAGTTCCATGCCTATTTAAATGGTCAGGCATAACATTTAATATGACACCTACATCACATCTAAAAAGGCGAGAACTTTCAAGCTGAAAACTTGACACCTCCACAACAGTTACGCTGTTTTTTGTTGTGTCATTTATAGATGTTATCGGCACACCAATATTGCCACAAAGCCTAGCGTCATAGCCGTTATCTTTTAAAATTTTGTAAATAAGATTACAAGTTGTAGTCTTGCCGTTTGTGCCGGTGACGGCAATTATTTTTCCTTTCAAAAAAAGATAACCTAGATCTAGCTCACTTAAAATAACCGTCCCCTTATTTTTCATAATTTCAATGTATGGATTGTCTTTCAGCTTAACGCCAGGGCTGACCACACAATAGTCAAACTTTTCATTCTCTATTCTTCTGACATAGCCAATAAAGTTTGAATAGCTAACATCATCGTCATAAAAATACACATGTGCATTTAATCTACTCAAAAGCTTGACCGCGCTTCGTCCACTATCGCCGAGGCCATACACCAAAACTTTTTTATTTTTGAATTTCATGTCACCGCCTTATAAAACGGTCATATACACCCCTAAAACTCCAAGCGAAATAACCGTTGTTATAATAATATATACGAAGACAATTCGATTTTCATGCACACCTTTTTGCTCAAAATGGTGATGAAGCGGAGCCATTAAAAACACACGCTTTTTGGTACGCTTATAGTGAAGAACTTGAATTATGTCAGAGAGAGCTGATAGCACAAACATGATACCCATGATTGGCAATATAAACTCTAAGCCTGAAAGCACCGCCACTGTTCCGATAAAGCCACCAAGCGCTAGCGAACCTGTGTCACCCATAAAAATTTTGGCAGGATAGACATTATAGACAAGAAACCCCGCAAGCGCCCCACTTAACGCAAAACACATCATGGCTAAATTTTCTTGCCCAGATAGCAATGTTAATATAAGCCCAAAAATTGTTATATATGAAAAACTAGCTCCACCTGCTAGTCCATCAAGCCCATCGGTCAAATTGACACTATTTGTCGTTGCAAGAAGGACTAAAACAACAAGCGGAATTGTAAATATGCCAATATCAAATTTCAGACCGAAAAAGTTTAGCGTAGTGTTACCAGAAAAATAGATGTATAGGCTGACAATAAGAGCTAAGCCAAATTGTCCTATTATTTTTTGATAAGGCTTCAACCCCTCGTTATGATGGTAATGTACTTTGATAAAATCATCTAAAAAGCCTAAAAGCCCATACGAAAAAGTGACAATTATAAGAAAAAGAGCTGGAAACCTATTCTCTGGCATCAAAAAAAGTAGCCCGATTAACAACGGAATAAGGAAGATAAATCCTCCCATGGTTGGCGTGCCTTGTTTTGCCATATGCTTGTCCACATAATGCAAAATACTCTGACCCGCTTTTAACCTTTTGCAAGTTTGAATGATTAATGGCGCAAGTAAAATAGCAAACATGAATGTGGTAAAAGCACAAAGAATAAACTTAATTTCCATACTCCTCCTTAGCCTTATCTTTTTTTAGTAGCCCTCGTGCAACATCAAAGTCACTATAATCAAGCTTCTCTGTGCCAATTATTTGATATTTTTCTGCGCCTTTCCCCGCAATAACCATGATATCTCCGCTTTGCATATAACCAAACACCTTTTTAATCGCCTTAGCTCTGTCCGTTTCCACAAAGTGAGGCTTTGTCATACCCGCTTCAATGTCAGAAATTATCTTCATTTCATCTTCTTCCCTAGGATTATCATCAGTCAAACATACATAATCGCAATATTTTTCTGCAATTCTCCCCATCTTATGCCTCTTATCTACATCACGATTTCCACCACAACCAAACACGCAGTAAAGATGTTTAGGAGATAAACTCTTCGCCGTCATTAATACCTTATCTAATCCGTCTGGCGTATGCGCAAAATCAATGATGATACTTTTACCACCGATATTTATAACATTAAATCTACCCTCTACTGGCTCAATATTTCTTAATTCCTCACTCACTTTATGAATATCAAGCCCCACACTCGCGCATACCGACAGACTTGCAAGCACATTCATAACATTATAATCTCCAAAGAGTTTTGTTTTTATGTCATAAACTTCGTCAAAAATATTACAATAAAATTCGCTTCCATTTGTTATACTTTTAGTGTTCACAGCAAAAACATCAGCGGGATTTTTTACACCGTAAAAAATAGTTGGCACCTTTTCTTCTTTAAAAAGAGAAAGCGCGTATTTATCGTCTATGTTTACAACAGCAGACTTGATATATTTACTATCAAAAAATGAAAGCTTTGTCTTTGCGTAATTTTCCATGTTTCCAAAATAATCTAAATGGTCCTGAGTTATATTTGTAAGGACTCCTATATCAAATTTCAAGCCTTCAATTCGCTTTTGACTTATTGCATGCGCAGATACTTCCATAACAACATACTCAATCTCGCGTTTTTTCATTTCATAAAATTCACGCTGTAAAATATCAGCATCAGGCGTTGTCATGTCGTAATCTTTATCTACATCCTCATAATGGACACCCATAGTTCCAATACGCGCAACCTTAATATGCGAGCGTTTTAAAAGCTCGTAGATAATGTGAGTACAAGTTGTCTTACCGTTTGTACCAGTAATCCCAATAAGTTTTAACGCTTTTGCAGGATAGCCGTATTCCTTTGCACAAGCCTCGCCAAACTTTTCTCTTACATCACTTACAATCTCCAAATTTTCTAGTGGATAATTTCTAACAGTTACAACCTTTTCTGCTCCGCGAGCTATTGCTTCTTTGGCGTGTTGCAAGCCTCTTTCATAGTCCTTTGATAGGTCATAAAAAACATCCCCTGGTGTAATCATTCGGCTATCGCGCTTCACTTTTATTTTATCCATAACAAACTCCTTTATAGACATTTTAATATTCTAAAAAAGGAAATAGCTCACAAGGACAAAAATAGATAAATTTCAACAAAATAATTTTTGAAAAAGACTATAATCTTCGACTTTGCAAATTTATTAATCAGCATATCTTTTTAGCATGATTTTTTGACGCCAAATTTCTGAAATATATATTAAAACACTTAAAAAACTATCTTTTTTGTCGATAACAAGTAGCTAAACCACAAAATTTAATTAAAAAAATTCAAAATAATATGTGATAATTTGCTTTTAACAATATTTTTATGGTATTCTAAAAAGGTAGCTTAGGAGATTATATGAAAAGACAGGAATTTTTAAACAATCCAAACCTTCTTTTAAAGGAAAAAGAAAGTATTGAGAATATAAACAATAAAGCAGAAACTGACCTTGAAAACTTTATAACGGAAGAGGAAGAAAAATATCATGCACAAGTTAGAGAACTTGTAGAAGATTTTTTAGCTTCTGGCAAGAAAATCATATTATTATGTGGACCTACTTCCGCTGGCAAAACAACAACATCAAAAATAATAACCGAGCGCCTTGCTCAATTTGGGTACGCTTCAACTTCCATCTCTCTTGACAACTTTTTAGTTCCACTAAGCGAGCGAAAAGTCCTAAGTGACGGTGCACTTGATTATGACAGTTTTGCAACCATAGATGTTGAAAATTTTAATAGTTTTATAAAAGACCTATTTCGCTATCAAAAGGCAGAGATGCCGATATATAACTTTGTAAAAAATAGACCTGAGGACTACAAACAGACAATTGAGATAACAGAACATACGGCAATTATCATTGAGGGACTACACGCACTTAATCCTGATTTGTTCACTATAACTGAAAATAAAAATATAGGCTATAAAGTATATATTGCACCCAATGTCGATTTTTATCTTAACAATAAACTTGTATTAAACGCTAAAATGTTAAGACTTATGCGAAGAAGTTTGCGCGATTACTATAAGCGTGGCGCAAGCATTGAGCAAACCTTTAAAACTTGGAAACACACAGTAGAAAGTGAAAATCTTTATATTAAGCCATACAAAACAACGGTTGATTATATAATAAATTCCACCCACTGTTATGAGCTACTTCTTTACGCAAAATACCTAAAACCTCTCCTCATGCAAGAAGAGGACAATAAAGCCACTTACGAACTTTTAAAGCCACTGGACGCCTGCACTCCAATCAACAAAATTTTAGTCCCAGACGACTCCATGCTTTGGGAATTTCTTATCAGATAATCGCCAAAATAAAAAAGTTTTTATACCTCAATATGGTTGTTTTTTGCCATAGGCAAAGATATATGGTGTAGTATGCAAATAATACTACACCATATTTATTAAATTAGTAATATGTAAAACAAGATGCCTTTATGTTTTAATCTTCTAACAATTTACAAAAATTTTTAAATAAAAATAACTAAAATATTATTTCTTTACCATATCTAAATTTAATTTTTCAAATACTTCAAGAGCTTCACTGTCATATGCGGTTACAAATTGCTCACGCGCCCTTCTTTCTTTCCCCTCTTCAATTAGACAGGTCACTAAATCTTTAAACTTCATATTCTTAAACAAATAGAACGCAAGCGACCCTGGTATTGTATTCAATTCATTTACATATAGTTTTTCTTTGTCTTTATCGTAAATAAAATCAACCCGAACCACACCAAAACAATTAAATACATGATACACCTTACTGGTTAAGTTTTTTATCTGCTTTTTTAAGTTTTTATCTATTTTTTCTTCATTTTTAACACTAGTTTTTAAATATTTTTCCTCAAACGAATAAACCTCAGAAGTTTTTCCCACCTTTTGAACATCAGATATCACGACATCTTTATTCATATGCACACATGCACAATTATACTCGTCAATATTCGAAAGGTATTTTTCCACTAAAATTCTATCATCAAATTTTGCACAAAAATTAACGGCTTCATCTAAATCAAGGGCAGTTTTACAAACGCGAATTCCAATAGAACTACCAAGCCTAGCTGGCTTTAAAATAAGAGGATATTTTATCTCTCTTTCAATCTCCTTAATCACCTTCTCTTTGTTTACAAGATACTCTTTAAAATTTAAAGGATAACTTTTTATTGTCTGGATTTTTCGTGAAATTAGAACATCTTTCATAAAAATCTTATCCATACAAATTGCACATGATATGCTATTCGAGCTAGAATAAGGAATGTGACAACTATCTAATATTCCTTGCAACTCCCCATCTTCTCCAAACCTTCCATGCGTGCAAAGTAGTGCAAAACTGACAGGCAAAAATTTAGAGTATTTCCCTCCCCTTTTGACTGCAAGATACGGCTTACCATTTACAAAGCTAACATCCTTAACACCTTTGGCAAGTTTTTGGAAATTTGAATAGATTTTCACATCGTTTAGATTTTCTGCCATATGCATAACGCCATTTCGTCCAATATAGACAGGTATTAAATCCTTATAAACTTTTAGCACTTGCATGGCAGTGATAATTGAAATATCATGCTCAACACTTTCCCCACCAAAAAATATGTAAATATTATCTTTCATAAATTCCTCTTGTATTTATTATGAAAATTTTAAATTTTTCGTGAAAAATATCAAAATTTATATAAATTTGGTTAATTTTTTTGTTGTTATTTATAGTTATCTGGTAGATCATTTTCAAACAGCACCACACTATCCTTGGTTATCATAGACTTTAAAATCTCTGTCTGTTCCTTTCGAGTGGTCGCAAAGAGCACATTCTTCATATTGAAATTAGCCTCACATAAGCCATCCACAATCGCCTTTTTATTTACTTTGTTCATAATGATAACCTTATCGCAAACCCTTGCAATCTCTAAGGCTATGTCATGGTTAAGTTTGTATTGCATAGTCCCTAGCTCCACCATCCCTGGCGTGACTAAAATTTTATGACCACTAAACGATTTCAGAACTTCAAGCGCCTGTTTAAATCCCTCAAAGTTACTATTATAGGAATCATCAATCACAGTGGCATAGCCCTTTATCACCTCTAATCGGTGTGGTGAAGGTGATAAATTTTCTATACCTCTTTTGATATCTAAAAGATTTACTCCAAGTAAATATGCCAAACTTGAAGCCACAACTATATTGTCTACATTCGCTCTTCCTAGTAACTTAGTTGATACTAAAATACTTTTATCATCAATATGCAAAACGAACTTAGTCTTTCCTTCTATAAATTTGATTTCGTCAGCATAGGCAAAAGAGCCGTCCTTACAAATCAAATATTTCTTTTTTTCACATTTATCATATAGTCGCAAGTTCGATTCGCTTTTACCATTGATAACCATGAAATCTTTGACATTTTGACAAAGCTCAAATTTTGTTTTTTCCACATTGTTAAGCGTTTTAAAAGTTTCAATATGGCACTTCCCAACTGGCGTCAATATTCCATAATCAGCACCGATTAGATTACACAAGAAGGCAATATCGCCCTTATGTCTAGCTCCCATTTCTACTATAAAATAGTCATCAAGCGGACTTAACTTATTAAGTATTGCCATGCAAATACCCATAGGAGTGTTATAGCTTTTTGGCGTTGCACAAGTTCGATATTTTTCACTTAAAATTTCTAAAAGAATATTTTTAGTGCTAGTCTTTCCAAAACTACCAGTAATAGCAATCTTTCTACATGGCATCATTTTTAGTTTCTTTTTTGCTTTTGAAATATAGTAACGCATTATAATTTTTTCTATTGGAAGTATTACAAAATGACATAAAACTAGCAAAAACGGAAGTAAGATAACCCCAGCAATAATCAACGCAAGTTCCACATAAACATTTTTAATTAAGCAAAAAATCAATAAAAACATTATAAAAATCAATAAAAAAACGCAAAAAATCATTCTTAACATTCGTTTTGTGAATTTTATATGATTTTTATCGCCAAAAGCAATATTGAATTTTAAAATTCTATGTAAATAATTTTTAATATGATAATTTTCTAATTGATATGTTTTCAAAAGTGGAAACATTAAAACAGTTAAAGCAATTGCAACGAAAAACGAATACAAAGCATCCATCATCCCTCCTCGATAAACTTCTTAACATTCTTAATAAATAAGTATCTGTTGTCATCAAAGCAAAAATGCCCAGCCTTATCTATCAAAACAAGCTCGCTATTTTTTATCTTTTTATGCAAATAGCTTGCCATATATAAAGGTGTCGTCCTGTCATCTCTACCGAAAATAATCAAAGTGGGAGCTTTTACATCTCTTAAAAATTCATTTAGATGCGTATTAACAATGTTTTTAAAAGTCTTTTTCATATTAGAATTTAGAGCCAAATAATCACAACTGCCCATGTTAGATGTATCAAGTTTCAATCGTTTTCGCATCCTATATTTCCAAATCTTATAATGGTAACTTATACCTCTCTTCGGCTTTACGCCAGCACTGTCAACAAGAACTAGCTTGTTGACCTTTGAAGAACAAAAAACTGAAACTAGAATTGCCACTCTTCCGCCAAACGAATGTCCAATTAGGTTAATTTTATGTATGTTTAACTTCTCACATAAAGATACGACCATTGTAGCATAAGAAAAAATCGTCCAGCCTCTGATATCTTTATCACTTTTGCCAAAAGGCGGAAAATCAACAAAAAGCGATGAACCTTTTAAATGTTCATTACAAAAGTATAGTGACCTATGCGACGCTCCCCATCCATGCAAGTAAACATTGACAACCTCTCCCTTTCTTTTCACATACTTATAAAATATTGGACTGTTTTTATAAATAAATTTCATATATTCTCATTTTATGATTTACCTCTCTTTTAGTTACAAGATTTCAATATTCGTCACCCCTAAGCGTAGTCGAAGAAACTAGAAAAACAGCTTGATTTATGAGATGTTTCGACGGCGGTTGTTTCACTCCCTTGCTCAACATGACAAATTAAAACCTCTTTAAGTAGCGACCAATTCGCCAACGGAGTGCGAATTGCGTTTGGTCGCTGAAAGGAGCAAACAAATGAGTGATAAGTGATTTGATGAAAAGCAAATCACGAAATGAAATGCAGTTTGCGACGCTGTCATCCTGAGCAGGAACGCTTTGCGTTCCGTCGTCGAAGGATCTAAGAGAGTGCAGTTTGAGTTATAAACATCATACATCTAAGATTACTTGGTCGAAGACTATAAGAGGATGACAAAAAGGTATAATTTAACAAAAAACAAGCTAAATAATGCGAAATTTATAAAAAAATTAAAATTTTAGTATGTTTTTATAAATTTTTCTTCTTCAAGCAACTTTGGAAGATCTCCCGCCCCCATAAACACAACAGCATAAGAAGAGTACTTTTCTTTGAGATAATTTACTAGATTTTTAACATCTTCAAAATACAGACAGCCTATTTTTTTTGCAAGAGTTTCGCCCGAAACACCATCTTTTTCAGTTTCACGCGCCGGAAATGTCTTAAAAATTACAACATCCTTTTCTTTGCTGAACACATTTATAAAATCATCCAAAAGCTCCTTTGTACGCGAATATGTGTGAGGCTGAAAGACAAATACCACTTTTTCAAATAATTTCTTCGCCGTTGTTATTGTCCCCTTTATTTCTGTTGGATGATGTGCATAGTCAACAATAACCTCTTTTATATATAGCGACACAACTTCTTCAAATCTTCGCTTAACCCCTTTAAAACTTTCAAGTCCATTTTTTATATCATTGTCACTACATCCTAATATTTTACATGCCCTATATGCAAAAAGCGCGTTGTTCACATTTACCTCTTCACATATGTTCATCTTTAAAGACATGACCTTTTCTTCGCCCTTATAAATATCAAAACATAATTTCATATCTTTGTGGTGGATGTTTTTAATTTCAAATCCGCCGTCACCCTCGACCACAAACTTACAATTTTTACGATATTTATCAAAGGAAGCAAGCTCATTCTCAAAAGTTTTAAAGTAGTCAAGATGTTCTTTCTCAATATTGGTTATGACGCCTATATATGGTTTTAAATAGAGAAAATTGTCGTGATACTCACAAGCCTCTGTGATAAAAAACTCCTTATCGCCATAGACAAAGCAACTACCCTCCTCTTTTAACACTCCGCCCAAGTGAAGAGTCGGATTTTTATCTTTAAGAATGTTATAGATAAGCGCCGTTGTTGTCGTCTTTCCATGCGCGCCTGCAACCGCAATAACCTTATCATAGCTTGAAGCTATTTCGCCCAAAAACTCTCCGCGCGATACCAACTTCTTTCCTAGAAGTTTTGCAAACAAGAAATTTACATCCTTCTCGCTAATCGCCGAAGAATAAACGACCACATCAGCATCTTTAATATAAGCTGAAACATCGCCTGTATAGACATTAATTTGATACTTTTTAAAAAAATCTAAATCAGACAAAACCGCGTCACACCCGCTAACCTCATCACCACGAAGTTTAGTAAACACAGCAAGTGAACGCATAGATATTCCACATATTCCAAGAAAAAAGTATTTCATAGAGTTTTATATGATATTCTCACCTTGTTTGACAAATTCATATCAAAAAAATTGTAATTTATGTTAAAATCGTTTGGAATATTTATAAAATATGATATAATTATCTTGACCTACAAAGGTTAATCTAAAAAAGGAAGGTATAAGCATTTGAAAATCACAGACATTAGAGTAAGACTTGTAAACAACAATGA
>DVLK01000068.1 GCA_018715545.1 Candidatus Caccovivens faecavium
TATTTGGAATATAATTTGTTATAGTGTATAATACTTCATAGAATTAATAAAAGGAGATTTAATATAAAATGAAGAAAATAGCTATCGTTGCTGACAGTAATAGCGGTATTACACCAAAGGAAGGCAAACATCTTGGAATAACTGTTGTGCCTATGCCATTTATTATTGGAGATGATGTTTTATATGAAGAAGTAGATTTAAAGCAAGAAGAGTTTTATCGCCTGCAACGCGAAGGAGTGCGAATAACAACTTCTCAACCAAACATCAATGAAATTGTTGAACTGTGGACTGAACTTTTGAAAACGCATGATCAAATATTACATTTTCCTATGTCAAGTGCGTTAAGCCAGTCTTGCGAAACAGCTCAAAAGTTTGCGGAAGAGCAGTTTCCTGGTAAGGTGTTCGTGGTGGACAATAAGCGTATATCAATAACTTTAAAAGCTTCCGTATTTGACGCATTGAAGCTTGTAAGCGAAGGACTTGACGCAAAAGAAATTAAAGAATATCTCGAAAATGATGGGTTAAATTCAACAATTTATCTTGTGGTTGATACGCTTAAATATCTTAAACAGGGCGGTAGAGTGACGCCAGCAGCAGCGGCTATTGGCACTGTTTTAAACATCAAGCCGATTTTAACAATTCAGGGTGGAAAACTTGATAAGTTTGCTATGGTAACAAACATCAAGGCAGCAAAAAAGAAGATGATTTCTGCGCTTAAAAAGGATATTGAAACGCGTTTTGCAAAATTTGTTCAAGCGGGCGAATTTGCAATCGCAGTTGCTCATACAACAAATGATGAAAACGCCGAAATCTTCAAACAGGAGTTAATCAAAGAGTTTCCAAATATTCCTTTCACCTATGTTGACCCATTGTCACTTTCAATTGCAACTCATACAGGTCCTAGGGTGCTTGCAGTTGGTGGCTATCATATATATAAGAAAGATTGATTGCTTGTTAAAAATAATCAGGTTATATTGTAATAGAAAAGCGGAATTGTTACTTATAATTCCGTTTTTTAGTGATATTTTCTGGCGGAAGAATAAATCATATTAAGGCATAAATTTTAGGCATAAAATCTAAGCTATATTACATAAAGACCAAAACTAATATTGTTGAGATGAGTGCGGAGAGAAGAGCGTGTGTTAGTTTTTGAAGGGCGAAAAGTTTAACTGGCATTTTCACTTGTTGGAGCATGGTTAAAGATTGAAGGAGGGTGGAAATACCGCCAAAACTTATCACGAAACTAGCTAAAATCACAGCAAGTTTAACATTTGGTAGTGCGGAAAGACTTAGACAGCCCTTTGTTATCTCCACAAGTCCTTCAAGAAAGGCGGAGATATTTTCGGGGAATAGGTTGAAGATAGGTGATAGACATTCAATAATTATAAAAAATATTGTTATTATGCAACCGACTGATAGTATGGCAAGAGTGGAAGAAAGGACTATTTCGCTAATATCTGGCGTTTTTGAGATATTGTTTTCTTTGCTTAAATTTGTGTTATCATTTTGGTTCGTTGTGTCTATTTTAGTATCTATGTTATCATCTTTGCTTTGTTTATCAATAACATTTTTAATTTGAAATTTGCCATTCTTAATTTGTTTGCTTATTTTCATATTTCGGTTATTATTTTCGCTTTCATTTGCAGTTTTTTCTATTTGAAAACTTTTGTTTTGTTTGTTTTTGTAATCATTTTTTTTACAGCCGAGTTTTCGATATATAAGTCCGTTTAAAAAGGCAGAAAAGACATGTGAAAGAAAAAGAATATAGCTGATAATGGAGCTTTTAAACATACCTACTCCGACCGCACCGATTATGAACATCGGTCCTGATGTTGAGCAAAAGGCAGACATACGAAAGGCTTCATTTTTGGTGATTTTACCTTGCATGTATAAATCTGCTATCATCTTTGAGCCGACAGGGTAGCCAGAGAGTATTGCCATAAAGAAGGTGTAGAAAGAGATTGGTGGTGTATTAAAGAGGGCTTTGGTTACACGCTGGAAAGGGTGAGTCAGTTTTTCTATTTGTCCAAGCAAAGAGAGTGCTTTTGTGAAGAACATAAAAGGGAGAACACTTGGCAAAACATTGAATGCCCATGCGCTTATTCCGTTTAAGCCTTGTGCTATAAATTTTGCTGGACTTATAATCATATTTAAAATAAAAAATAGAATAAGTGCGGAAAGTAACAGCTTTGTAAGATTATCATTTTTTAGTTTTACAAAAAGATTTTTCAAAATAACTCCTTTTTTATTTGACAATTTTCTATACGATATTTATAATTGAAAATATATCTAAACAATATATTTTATTTTTTACGACAATAAAAAAGAAGTGGAGATAATATGTTTAAGATTAAAGATTTAATAAAAGAAGCAAAGAAAAAACAAAAGACGATTGTCTTTCCAGAGGTTAGTTTCTCAGATAGAACACTTGAAGCTGTTAAAATTTTACAGAAGAAAAAGATTTGTAAGGTACTTCTTGTGGGTGACGCAAGTGCGCTTATTCTTCGCGATAAGAGCTTAGAGAAATTCGACATCGTAAATCCTGTAACTTTTCAAGATAGACAGAAACTTGTAAAAACGCTTTATGAAAAGCGTAAGAAAAAGGGCATGACTATTGAAGAAGCCGATGAGCTTGAAAAAGACCCTTACTATTTTGCCACGCTCTTAGTTGAATGTGGTTATGCTGATGGTATGGTGGCAGGGGCAGAAGCTCCAACAGCAAACACTGTTAGGCCTGCACTTCAAATTATTAAAGCTAAAAACAAAAATCCCGTTTCATCTTGCTTTTTGGTGTATGGCGACAACAAATTTTTGAAGGGTAAAGCCTTGATTTTGTCAGATTGCGGTGTTATTGAAAAGCCAGATGCACAAACTCTATCCGCAATTGCAGAAGCGAGCGTTGAGAGCGCAAAGGCGTTTAAAATTGGAGTTCCAAAAGTTGCTTTCCTATCTTACTCTACAAAGGGTAGTGCGAAGAGTGAGGATGTGACCAAAGTGCGCGAAGCATACGAGATTTTCAAAAAGAAGAATAAGGATGTATTATCTGACGGAGAGCTTCAATTTGATGCTGCAATGGTGAAGGAAGTTTCAAAGCACAAAGCGCCTGATAGTCCAATTGAAGGCGATGCGAACATATTGATTTTTCCAGATATTAATGCGGGCAACATTTGCTATAAAACAACTCAGTATATTGGAGGTTTAAATGCAACTGGTCCAATTCTTCAAAACTTGAAGAAGCCAGTTAATGACCTTTCGCGTGGATGCAATGTCAACGATATTGTTATGCTTAGCGTTATAACTGCACTCCAATGTGAAGATGAGAAAAAATAAAAGGAGAGAAAGATGAATATATTAATTGTAAACGCAGGAAGTTCATCATTAAAGTATCAACTTCTTGATATGGACAAAGAAAAGGTTATTGCAAAAGGAAATTGTGAAAAGATTGGGCTCAGTGACCCTGTCATTTCCTATAAACATGACGGAAAAGAGGAAACTTTTAAAGGTGCCAAAAATCACGAGGAAGCCATCAAAAAAGTGCTTGATATTTTGGTTGACAAAAAGAATGGCGTAATTAAGAGTTTTGATGAGATTAACGCTATCGGTCACCGCGTGGTTATGGGTGGCTGGATATTTAAAGAAAGCACTTTAATTGACGATAAGGTTATTGAAGAGATTGACAAACTTTCTGAAATGGCACCATTACACAACCCTGCGCATGTTCTTTGTATGCGTGCTTGCAAAAAGGTTATGCCAAATGTTCCTCAGGTTGCTATTTTTGACACAGCATTTCACACAACCATGCCAGAAAAAGCCTATATGTATGCAATTAAATATGAAGACTATGAAAAATATCACATAAGAAGATATGGCGCTCATGGCACAAGCCATAGATATGTTGTGGAGGAGTTAGCGAAAGTTCTCAAAAAGGATGTCAAAGATGTCAATGCTATCACTTGTCATATCGGCAATGGTTCATCTATCACAGCAATTAAGAACGGGGAAAGCGTGGACACCTCTATGGGGCTCACACCACTCCAAGGTGTTGTTATGGGAACGCGCTCGGGCGATATTGACCCAACAGTTGTGCAATTTTTATGTTCACACAAAAAGCAAACTGTTGACGAAGTTCTAAACTATCTTAATAAAGAGTGTGGGCTTTTGGGCGTTTCTGGCGTGTCAAGCGACCACAGGGAAACAACCAAAGCAGCGGACGGCGGAAATAAAAGGGCTAAGCTTGCTCTTGACCTTCTTGCATATTCTGTTAAAAAATATATTGGCTCATATCTAGCAGTTTTAAACGGTACCGATGCCATTGTGTTCACTGGCGGTATTGGTGAAAATAGTAAAGAAGCACGCGAACAGATACTAGAAAATATGGAAACTCTCGGCATTGTGCTTGACAAAGAGAAGAACAATAACTTTAAACGCGGTCAGGTTGAGCTAATATCAGCGAAAAATTCAAAGATTAAAGTTTATGTTATTCCAACCGATGAAGAGCTTATGATGGCGCGTGATACAAAGGAAATTGTAAAAAAATTAAAAAAGTCTAAATAAAACTTGACAAATTGAGTTTTATGATATAAAATATTAAAGCAAAAACTTAGAATTTACTAAAAGGAGAAGAAAAATGGCTGTTCCAAAGGGTAAGGTTTCAAAACAGAGAAGAAATACAAGAAACTCTGCTAATTTTAAAGCAGAAGGAGTTTCTCTTGTTGAGTGCCCAAAGTGTCATGAGCTTAAAGCTCCTCACAAGGTTTGCAAAAACTGCGGTACTTATAAAAATGAAACTGTTGTTGAAGATAAGAAAAAGAAAAAATAAAATATTCACGGCTTTGCCGTGATTTTTTATATTTTTCTGTTAATATTCTTATTTTGTTAATATCTTAGTATTTTTTAGTTTTTAATCATATTATTTCATTAAGATACTTATTAATTCTTTTTGAGTGTCTTTTATAAGTTGTCAACTATAAAAATAATGCGCTTAAATAGGCGCATTATTTTTCTTGTTAATAACTCTTTCTGTTTCTTCAAAGGCATCAAAAAGGTCATATTTAAATTTTAAAATATCCATATCAACACATATTGCGGCATTTGACTCTTTATCGTAGCAGGTGTCAATATAGCCAAACTCCTCTTTTTCATCTTTATAATATTTAAGTTCAACATGTCCTTTTTCAAGTTTCATATTTTCAGGGCGCGTAAGATAGTATAGGGCACAGACATCATGAACGGCTGCACCATAACTACCAACATGAAAGTCACGATATTTTTTAAACATTTTAGCAAAAAGTTTGCCTATCTTATTCATATGTTTGACATGTTTTATATCTTTTCTATTGAGATAGGCAAAATGGCCTAATTCCATTGGAACCATAACAAGAGGCACACCACTTTTAATGACAATATCTACACATTCAGGGTCAAAACTTATATTAAATTCACGGTAAGGCCTGCCGTAAATTTTCTCTTTTGTTCCGCCCATAAAGATGATTTCTTTGATATATTTTGTGCTATCTGGGTATTTTAAAAACATTTCAGCAACACAGGTCATTGGACCAATAGCGACAATTGTCAGCTTTTTTCTGCTTTTTTTAAGCGTATTATACATAGCATCACAGGCGGGTGTTTCAATAGGCTTAGTTTTTAACTTTTTTGGCTTAACCTTGTATCCACCAAGTCCGCTTTTTCCTTGTGCCTTTGTGGCAAAGACTGCTTCACGCTTTAAAGGATGATTAAGTCCTACGGCAACAGGAACATCATACTTAAATAATTCCATTAAAAAAAGGGCGTTATTTGTGGCGTTTTCAATAGGTCCATTTCCGCCAGCTATGCAAAGAAGCTTTATGTTAATTTCATCGGAAAAAATTGCATACATAAGGGCAATTGCATCATCGACACCTGGGTCGCTGACAACAATTATATCTGTTTTTTTGATCATATTAATTATCCTTTTTAATTATCTATTGCAAATATTATAACATAGAAAAGTGAGTTTCACAAACTAAATTTAAAAGTTATAAAAAATGTTTGGAAAATTTTACAATACATCTCTTGATATATATAGATGATATGTTACGAAAAATACTATTAATATTGAGCAATTAAATATTTATCTTCTTCAAAAACAGTCTTTTTTCGATAAAGGCTGTCATTTTTTATTATTTTTCGTATGCTATTATGCCAGTGAGGAGGAAAAGTATGCAAATTAAAAGTCGCATATCTAATAACACTCTCTATGTGCTACTTTGTGGCGAACTTGACGAACATTCAGCGAATTATACCAAACTGACGCTTGACGAACTCTTTTTAAAGCCGAATTTTCAAAAGATTGTCATTGATTTGAGCGAGCTTTCATTTATGGATTCCACAGGGATAGGGGTGTTAATCGGGCGTTATAAAAAGATGAAAGATAAAAATATTCCAATCTATATTTGCAATCCGTCAAGTCATGCGGAGAAGATTTTTAAAATGACAGGGCTGTATGAAATCATGCCAAAAATTGTTTAAGGAGAGATTATGAAATATTCAAATTTTATGGAAGTGACTTTTAAAGCACTATCTGTCAATGAGGGCTTTGCCAGAGTTTGTGTGGCTTCTTTTTGCGTGCAGTTAAATCCATCTGTCGATGAGATAACTGACATCAAAACAGCTGTCAGTGAGGCAGTGACAAACTGCGTTGTACATGCTTATCCTACCATGGCAAAAGGTGATATCACGCTTAGATGCGAGCTTGAAGATGACATGATAAGCATAACTGTTACTGATAAAGGCGTGGGTATTAAAGACATTGAGAAGGCGCGCGAGCCTTTTTATACCTCAAAGCCTAGTGAGGAGCGTTCTGGCATGGGCTTCACTGTTATGGAAAGTTTTATGGACAGCGTGGAAGTTACTTCGAACTCGTTTGGCACAACGGTCAAAATGACTAAAAAAATCGTTAACGCAATGAGCGAAGTGGGATGTTAAGTCAGGAAGAAACGATATCTTTAATCAAAGAAGCTCAAAATGGCAATCTTGATGCTAAGGAACGACTTATAAAGGAAAATTCTCCTCTCATTAAAAGCGTTGTTAAGTGGTTCCGTAATAAGGGGATTGAGAGCGATGATCTCTATCAACTTGGCTGTTTGGGCTTTTTAAAGGCGATAAATAATTTTGACTGCTCATATAATGTCAAATTCTCCACCTATGTTGTGCCAATGGTGATAGGAGAAATTAAGCGTTTTATGCGTGATGATGGGGCGGTTAAAGTATCTCGCGCAATTAAAACATTGAATTTAAAAGTTAATAAGTATCTTGACGAATTTTTTGTGCTTAATAATAGGCGTCCGACCATAGCTGAGATTGCTAAGGCATTTAACATTACAGAACAGGATGTTGTGCTTGTGATGGACTCTGCTAAGATGCCCGTTTCACTCTTTGCACCGTATGAGGACGGCGAAGAAGAGGGACTTACCATGATTGACCGCTATGATGGAGAGACGGGTGGCTCTGACTTTATCGATAACCTTGCACTCAAAGAGGTGGTGGAGAAACTTGACGATAGAGATAAAAAGATAATTTTAATGCGGTATTTTCATGATAAAACTCAAAGCGAGATTGCAAAGGAGTTAGGCGTATCGCAGGTGCAGGTGTCGCGCCTTGAAAACAAAATACTTGAAACTCTTAAAAAGAAGCTGTCAGGATAAAAAATAATAAAAGAGAAACTAAGATTTAAATTTTATAAATTAACAAATATTAGTCAGTGACGAACTGACTAATTTTATCTTATAGTAAAATTTGAAGAAAATATAATTTTTTTTGCGTTTTTTCTTGACATTTTTTTTAAATTATCATACAATAACAAAGCAAGTGTTGTTTACCGGGGTGTGGCTCAGTTGGTAGAGCGCGCGGTTTGGGACCGTGAGGTCGGGGGTTCGAGACCCTCC
>DVLK01000069.1 GCA_018715545.1 Candidatus Caccovivens faecavium
CGGGATAGTCCCGTGGTTCAAAAGAGGTTAACCTTTACATAAAGATACCTCCTGTGTTAAGATATCTTCGTAGTCTACACTAAATATTTAACACAGGAGGTTTTTGTCATGCATGACACAAATAGTTTGGTTTTACCCTTACTTGAAAAACCACGGGTTTTACCCGTGGATTTTTATTGTTTAATACTAGATTTTAGAATTTAATTGGAAATATTAAGTTTATCCTATGCTTTATCTCGGTTGAGTATACCATCTGAACATATCACTTTATTAACTACAAAACTATGGTCCCAGCCTAAATTTGCATTATCTAATTCTATCCATTCGTCCATAGTTCCTTTAAAGTAAAGTGTATGTAAGGAATCACAATTTATCACAGCAGATGAACGTAAAGTATCTATTGTGTTCCACACGGTCAAAGAGTTTAAATATTTACACCCATTAAACGCATACATTGCAATAGTTTCAACATATGAAGGGATATCAAAATTATTTCCTTCTTTTGCTATTGGGTAAGCGAGTAATGTTTTTAAATTTTTCGAGTATAGAACACCTTCTCTTGCAGTAAATCTAGAATTTGTTGAATAAACATTAAACTCCGAAAATGAATTGCACCCATGCATATATCCAATAGAAACCAGTTCTATATTTGCGGATAAAGTAATAGATTGTAAATTTGTGCAATAATAGAACCATGATGCATCAAAATATTTCACAAAGTTAGGAACTGTAAAAGATTCGAGTGAAGTACACAAACTAAAAAAGCCCAAATCAAACTACGCTGTCGATTTAGGCTTAAATTGGCGGAGAGTTAGGGATTCGAACCCCAGATACCTTTCGGTATGCCAGTTTTCAAGACTGGTGTAATCGACCACTCTACCAACTCTCCATATTCAACTTGACGAAGGCTCAAAAGTTTTTAGTTACAAAAACAAACTCTTGATTATCATTCGTCAAGAGTTATTGTATCATATTGCCATCCGAAATGTCAACATTTTATCAATCTAAATTTTTAAAAATATTTTAAAATGTTTTTAAATTTTAGTCATCCAAAGACTATGGAGATTGCAATAGCTATACACCTCCGTATAATCATCATTTTTGAATGTTGCTTCTGGCTTATCTCCTGGATTTAAAAATCTTATTTCGTACCCGTTTGTTTTTGCCATAACAATAAAATTTATGTAATGTTCAGGCGTCATAGGATGTGGAACGCTTCCAACTTTAACAGTTATCTTACATCTTCCTTTTTCTACAACAGGAAGATGTTTTTCTGTGGCAGCATCGGTTGTGTTAGCAACTATTTCTTCCATTGGTTCACCGCAACAAATTGTTGGTACATTTGCATCAACCAATTTAACAATAACCTTTCCGCAATGACGACATCTAAAAAATTTAATCATAATTTCACCTCTATTTAAATAATACATTTTTACACTTAAAAAGGCAAACAATTTAATTAAATTTTTTGGCTTTGCCTTCATCATACATAGAGGTAATTGCCAGTCTTATTATTTCGCTCTTGTTTCTTTTAAGTTTATTAGATAGCGCTGTCAACTTTTGAAAATCATCTTCCGATAATCTTACTGGAACATATTTATTCTTATTCATTTTAAAACTCCTTAAAGTTAAAACTGAAAAAGCTCTTCACTTTTATAAAGGTTAAGATTATAATATTCCGCAATTAGTCCAATAATTTGCCCACATGAGGGCTTATCATCAATAGTAAAAATATTAGTGTTAAACATTTTATTCACTTCTAAAAAGCTGTGATTACTGAAAGTTGTGTCTATCATATTTCTTATTGCGCCCTGCACACTTGCCACCTTTTCAATATTGTATAAGCTACACACTTCTTTGAATAAACCATTCATCATTTTATGTATCAGCATAGGGTCGACAATCACTAATTCTATGGCACTTGAAAGATATTGAAAGCCTGTTTGGTCCATTCTAAAACCTATTCTTACAAGAGCATATCTGATAACCTTTCTGACATTCAATCTTTCCGCTTCGCTCATAAAATTACTCCTTTCAACAAACAAAGCTATTATATCATAAAACAAATGATATTTCAAAACACACAAACAAAATATTTCAAAATTTTACAAGTTATTTTTTGATATAATTACAATCTTTTGTCGAAAAGTCTATTTGGTAGCTTTTATTTAAGCAAAAAAATAAAAAAATCACTTTCGAACCACGGGATAGTTCTGTGGTTTTCTGTAACAAAAAAAGAACTCTATGTTTAAGAGTTCTTTTATATTGTTAGATTTTTACAAGAGGTAATCTCTTATTATTATTTTTTAAATTTTAAGCCAGATTTCCAGGCATCGCCAACTCTTTCTGTGACTTTGTAGTAGCCATGGGTGTATGGATCAAACGCGATAGCCTCAACCTTTGAAATATCCACATTTTCACCAGCAAGCACACTTTCCTCGGCAG
This sequence comes from Candidatus Caccovivens faecavium, assembly GCA_018715545.1. Classification (GTDB taxonomy): domain Bacteria; phylum Bacillota; class Clostridia; order Christensenellales; family UBA1242; genus Caccovivens; species Caccovivens faecavium. Next base: position 2,446 of record DVLK01000069.1, read on the forward strand.
AAACATTGACGACTTCTCCAATAACTTCTGCATCGTTTATTTCTACAAATTCGCACTCCATACAAATTGGAAATTCGTTGATAATTGGTGCATCGACATTTTTAGATTTTGTGGCAGTAAGTCCGCTCTTCTCAAATTTATCTTTTGTGGTGTTGGCTGAAACTATGCCAAAGTAGTCCGCCTCAGCAACATGCTTTGCGTCTGCTATACTGACCGTAAACGCTTTTCTCTTTTTGATGTTTTTAACAGTCTTATGCGACTCGGTCAAATTCAAGACTACATGAGTTCTATCGAACATCGTTCCCCATGCGGCGTTCACAACATCAACTGTGCCGTCCTCGTTGTATGTGGCAATCATAAGCACTGGCATTGGAAAGATTGCTTCTGTTGTTTTTATATTCTTCTTTATTATTCCTCCTAATAAAACGCTTCTATTTTAATATATTATTGCAAAACTTATGATATTTAAAAAATTAATTACTTGATAACTTCGACAGTTCCGTCTTCGCTTATTTTTATTTTATCTCCTGTTTTAATCTCTGAAAGAATGTCGTTTCCAAGTTTATCAATGGCGATTATATCGGAGTTTTCCCAGTTTTTAGCTAAGATTACACCGCTTGCAGCAAGGCTGTCAATTTCTTCGCTAAACAAGAGGGCGGACGGATTTATCTTCATCTGGCAAATTGTTTGAATGACAAGTCCACCGGTTGTCGAGCCGATTGTTTGAGGAAGAATAAGTGCCACGCCTGTCAAATTTTTCCCGTAAACATCAGGATTATTTTGGTCAGAGCCGATAACTTTTTTCTTATTCATAAGAGCCGACTTTTGAAAGGTGGCAAGGGTGTTAAGTCCCTGACGCGATACCACACATTCTCCTTCATAGTTTCCTTTGCAGATAACTCTGCCTTTAAATTTTTTATTTTCCATACTATTTCACCTCGCAGATAATTTTTATGATATCATCATCTTTATAGTATCTTGCCTTTGAGTAGGTTCTAAGTTTATTGCTGTTTGTGATTATCGGCTTACTGCCAGCAATAGGATTATTGGTGTACATAAGAGGGCAAATGGACGATAGTTTCACGCCGTAGCTTGTAAGCTTTTTGTAATCAGGCGTCTTTTTAAACTTATCAGCCACATCTGGGGAGGAAGTCATGATTGTACGCACTTTAACCTTTTTCCTTCCACTCTTTTTAAGATTTTCTCCTATCTTATCAGTCCAATTTTTAAGCTGGCTGAAAGAAAGGTGAGGACAGCCGATGAAGCATAGCGAAGGCTTTGCATCTTCCTTCTTCCACATGATTGGATAGCTCTTATATACTCTTTCAAGCTCCGCATCATCAATCACATACTTTTCTGCATTTTCACGCCATAGCTTTTTGCCAAATTTTTTAGCTTCTGGGGTTAGATTGTCGATATGGTATAGCCCTACTGCACCATTAGAGGCGGTGGCTGCTCCGAAATCTTTTAAATATGAGATGGTGTCATCGTTAAGTTCTGTCCCTAAAAATTTATCTAAGCCAACAACATAAGGCACTTTTTCCATAACTTTCATGCCGATAGCAGAACCTAGTATCTGTGCCTCAGGTAGATGAGTTGTTTTTATCTCCACTATGTAATCAGCCTTTCTTCCGTCATCGGTCAGCAAGCCAAATTTTGGCACTTTGCCTAAGATTGCTCCAAAGATATCTAACATTCCGCTGTTACGATTACACCTTGCGCCAAGCACAGAGTTAGCAAAGACAACGGCTGAACTTTCTGCCCAAGAGAGAATATCGCCATACTTTGGTGTGTTGCCAACTTCTTCAAGATAACAGGTGCAAGTGAAGGCATTTTTGTTTTTTAGGCCAATTTTTGAAAGTTGTTCCTCATAGTGTTTTTGTTTAGAATACATGATTTTTGAAAAGATAAGCTTGTCTAAGATATTGCATTTAACATTTTTATAGTCAATCGGGCGTGGGTCAACTGTGAACGGGTATGGTGTTTTAAGTCCAGCTTCTATTATTTCGTCCATAATTCGATATACTGGCTTTAAAAGTCCGATACCAAACGAAGTGACCAAGTGTCCGCTTGTAGAAACAGGTACAAATTCTGTTGCGCCGAAGAGTTCTCCAAATTCAACAAGAGTCTGCATAATTTTAGCTTTTGTTTGCCCTTCGCTTCCAGAAAGAATAGCCTGTTCTTCCTTAGTAAGTTTCATTTTAACCTCCTTTTAAACTCAAAATAATTATAGCAATAAATTAATTAAAAGCAAAATAATTTCGTGGTCAAAAATAAGTTAAAGCTAATAAAATTTTATTGCGAAAGGTTTTTAAGATATATTTTTATGCGCAAGAAAAAATATTTAAAAAATTTTTAATATTATTTTGTATTTTATATAAAATGTGCTAAACTAGTTATGTTATTGAGAGTTACAAAGGAGCTTTTCGTGGAAAATAAAACTTGTTATGAGATGCTAAAAGAGGGTGCCGATATGAAAAAAGGCAATATCATCTTCAATGACCATAAAATATCCATGAAAACATTTTTGAAAAATATTGAAGATTTTGCGATTTCACTGAAAAAGTTAGGCTTTAATAAGGGTGATGTGCTGACAATCTATCTTCCAACTTGTCCACAGGCGCTTGTGGCTTTTTATGCTTGCTCGAAACTTGGTGTTGTGGCAAATATTGTGCATCCACTTTTACCTCTCGACCAACTGCGTGAAAATTTAAAGAAGACGAAATCGAAAGGCTTGATGTATTACGACATCTTGATTAGAAATCATAAGGACCTTGCCTCACTCAATCAAATTTTGATAAATTGTTCAATATCAAACTATGTGATATTGAGAAAAGTTCTCTTTTTGTTGTTTGCTATATACAAATGTCGAACCTATAAAAAGGCGATAAAATATTCTAAACTTATCAAGCATAACAAAAATGCTACACCGACTGAGGTGGAAGGGGAAGGAAGTGATGTTGTCTGCACCATGCACAGCGGTGGAACAAGCGGACAGCCAAAGATTATTGAACTACAAAACAACGCTCTCAACGATTTGAGCGTAGCATTAGAGAAGATGTATACTCGTAAAATCCGCGGTGGTGGCAGTGAGTATTCGCTCGTTGCCCTACCAATCTTTCATGCTTATGGCTTGGGCGTATCTGTACATACCTGTTTGACCAATCAATATAGCTTAATTCTTGTGCCAAACTTCAAACCGAAAAAATTTAATGCGATTATAAAAAAATACAATGTCACTTTCTTTGCGGGTGTCCCCGTTATGTTCAAGAAGATGATTGAATACAAAAACTTTTACGGCAAACATCTTGCAAAACTGAAAGATTTGTGGTGTGGCGGAGATGTTCTCACCGAACCGTTCGTGGAACATTTTGATATGATATTAAAAAAATACAAAAGTTCGGCGCGACTTTTTAGAGGCTATGGACTAACCGAAGTTTCCAGCGTGTGCGCGGCAAACACTTTTGAGCATTATCGACCGTATAGCTGTGGCAAAGCCATTCCTTACACCAAAATTGAGATTTGGGATGAAGAAAACAACCTTTTATCTCCAAACAGGATAGGTGAAATTGCCATAGGCTCGCCGTCAGTTATGAGAGGTTATCTAAATGAGGTTAATGGTTTTGTCCACAAAGAGGGAATAAAATGGGTAAAGACGGGCGATATGGGCTACATGGACGAAGACGGCTACCTTTACATATTAGATAGGCGCAAGCGTTCCATAAAGATAAACGCCATTAATGTCTTTCCATCTGAGATTGAAAATTTGGTTAAAAAATTGGATTACATAGATGAAGCGTGTGCAGTGCCATATCACTATAATGAAAAGACCTATATCAAACTTTACATAACCATGAAAGACAAGGAAATTGCGGAAGAAAGAGTGAAGCGAGAAATTCTCACTCTTTGCAAGAAAAATTTGATTAAATATTCTGTTCCGCGTGTTATTGAGATAGTTGAAGAAATGCCACGAACTAAGTTCGGAAAAATAGATTTTAAAAAATTAGAATTGGAGAATAATTAAATGGAAAAAGTTGAAGAAGCAATAATTAAAAACGATAGGATGTTACCTATCGTCGATACTGATGCGAAAGAAAGCAAGCGTATTAAAAGCATAGACAGATTCCGCGGATTTTGTGTTTTTTGTATGCTAATCTTTCAATTTTTAAAAAACTTTCCTAGTCTTGGAATTTTGTCTAGGCTTGCCGACCATTCGCTGTCAAAAGGCATAATCATCTTGCCGGGCATGACGCTTGCAGACATAATTGCACCAGCATTTATCTTTGCAATCGGCTTAACCTTTACACTGTCTTTCACTAAGTGGCAAAGGCTATATGGCACAAAACATGCCATTATTCACTACTTAGAGCGTGCGCTCTCCATTGTTGGACTTGGCACTTTTCTTGATTTATGCAACAAGGTCCTTGACAGCATGAGCGGTTACACCTTAAATGCGTTTGACTACACAGTGCTTGCCTTCACTATTGTGGCAATTATCGGCTTAATTTTAAGATTACTTGCCCTTATTCCAGCTTGGAAGAAAAAATTGTCAGTGCCAGCAGAACACATCTTCTATGTGGCACTTTCTTGCATGGGCATTATGAACATCATAATAACCACCATTGACTTCTTTGCCATTCAAAACAATTTCAGTGCGTTTAGATATGACTATTGGGTGACCTTGCAAGGAATTGGATTTGCTATTTTAGTTGCCTTTCCATTTGTTAAATCTAAATGGTGGGTTAAACTTATCGGAGCGTCAGCAATCTTTGTTGCCTTCACTGTTTTCCACCAATTAGGCAACAACAAGGCATGGCTTGATGTGATTGTGCATGGTGGCACGATAGGTGGCTTTGGTTGGGGTGCAATGTTAATCTTTGATATGATGATAGCCGATTTCTATTTTATGAAGAAAAGGCATATTTCACTTGCACTTTCTGCCATATTCTGCACGCTAGGCGTTTTCTTGACGCAGTGGCTTGGAGTGATAAATCTTGGCAGTTGTTCGCCAACGTTTATCTTAGTAAGCGTTGGGCTAAGTGGATTAATCTTCTTCATCTTTGATTATCTTGATAAATACATAACGTGGAAATTTGAATTTCTCGTTTGGTGGGGCAAAAATCCTATCATCATGTTCTTAGTGGAATTCTTCGTCATCGGTGTTTACACCACGGTCATGCCAGAAAGCGCCTTATCGGGTGCAAGTTGGTGGCTCGCGGGAATTCAAGGAATTTTGGCAATAGTGCTGTTGACAGCATTTGCATATCTTCTTGCAAGGAAGAAAAAATCAATTAGTTTATAAAGGAGGAAAAAATGAAAAAAGAAAAAAGTGATGTAATTATCGAAGAAGTTTTAAAAGGCGAAAAAATGGAATATCGTGCTAAGGCAGAGCAAACATCAGAGAAAGGCGAAAGGCTATTATCTATCGACAGATTTAGAGGACTTTGTATGTTCTTGATGGTATGTTCTTTCATTCTTCCAATTTTCTCTTGTTTCAACTTTTTAGCACCGATTATTGAGCATGGTGCGGATGGCTTCCAAGTTTTGCCAGGAGTTTCGTTCGCAGACTTGTTTGCGGCTATGTTCATCTTTGTTATAGGGTTGACAATCTGCAAAAGTTTTAAATCGCGTGAAAGAAAATACGGCACGCGTAGGGCATATTGGCAACTTGCCATAAGATTTTTAGCACTGATTGGAATTGGTATTTTATTTAATGGTTTTGAAAATGGTTGGGTAGACATCTTCACAGGCTCAAAGACATTTTCTGAACTTTCCATAAAAATTCAAATCTTTGCTGTTATGTTTTGGATTGCATTTGCCCTTTTAATTGTCTTTTTAATCAGCCTTGCTGTTAAAAATGAAAAATTTAAAAAGGTTTCATCTGCAATGCTACGCTATTTCCTTGCTATCGCTGGCGTTTTAGCGTTGTATTTCATCTTAGTAAGCACAGCAGAAAAAATCACAGTGCCAGCAGATGGTGAGCGTTTTGGTGGTTGGGAATGGGACACTCTACAAAATATTGGACTAGCAGGACTTATGGCTCTTCCATTCGTTAAGTTCGACAAATGGGGCAGATTGATTATTGTTTCAATCACCTTTGTTGTTATGACAGTGCTTATGCAAAACGGACTTTTCCCTCTTGCAAATAAGATCTTGGAAGGAGGTATATTTGGTGGTTTCAGCTGGGCAGGTATACTTCTTTTAGGTTCAGTTTTTGCCGAACTTAAAGACGACAAGCGCTATTGGATAATGTCCTCACTTATGCTTTTAATCTCCGTAGTTTTAATTGTTGCCTTCGGCTTTACCGCAGCAAAAAGAGGTTGCACACCAGTCTACGCACTCTTCTGTGCAAGCATATCTTCTATGATTTGGGGCGGACTTAACTTCTTAAATAACTGGAAGCCTAAGTTCAGCTTCTTCGCAATTTGGGGAAGCAACGCCATTTTAACTTACATATTGACGTTGGTTGTTAGTATGCTTTTCGGCGGACTTTTAGAGACGCAGATGGCATCACTACATCCAGCCGCAGCGGTGGTCATCGTGCTTGCAATTTTAGGACTATTCACTTTGATGAATTGGTATCTCAGAAAGAAAAATCGCTTTGTTAGAATTTAACTTGCTTGCAAAAAGAAGATATTCAAGTAAAATTTCTCGACTTAGGTCGGGATTTTTTATCGAGAACAAGGCGAATTTTGCGGTCCTTCGACCAAGCATTGCTTGGTCGAAGGACCTAAGAGAGTGCAGCGTGTCTTTATGAGATTCTTCGACACGCTCGCTAACGCTCACGGCTCAGAATGACAGTATACGCTTAAATCTGTCATCCTGAGCTTGTCGAAGGATCTGAGAGAGTGCAGCGTGCCTTTATGAGATTCTTCGAGAAACTTTGCGAATATTTAGGCGCTTACTTGGTAAAACTAAAAATTGGAGGTATATATGAAATTTAATCCGTTTTTAGAAAAGCCAAAGAGCTTAGAAAGCTCGTTGATGGACTTTAAAAAGCTTTCCGGCAAGCCTTACAACAAGCTTGAAAGCAGTCCATACACGCGTGTGCGTTGCATACTCATGAACGGCACTGAGTATGAAGCGGTGTGGTTTTCACATCATTTTCATAGACACATAGATGACAATGACTTAAAGCGCTCGCTAGCCCTTGTTAGGCGCAATGAACAGCAACAGCAAAAGTTAATTTCTTCGTTAAAACCTATCGATGAAAATCTGCTTGAAACAACAATCGGCTATGAACAACTTGCGGTCGATTTGACGGCGTTTTTAGCACAGCATGTGAAAGACAAGAATGTTAAAAGTGCGCTTGACTTTGCACTATTAGAGGACTTCGACCACCTTTATCGATATGCAAATATGCTGGAAAGTGACATGGGTTGCAATGCCGAGGACTATGTTGGCGACTACACCGAAATCATGCCAGCGCGACCAACAGTGGCACATCATCGTCACCCTTACGACAGCGTAAAAAATCATATCTGCAATAAAACTGCCGATCCGTTCGACAAGTGTGCTGTGAACATCATCACCGCCGCCGAGCAACAGACGATGAACTACTATATGAACCTTGGACAGTTCTATAAAAACCAAAAAGGCAGGGAAGTCTACACCGAAATTGCCATGGTGGAAGAACAACATGTTACGCATTATGGTTCTCTTATCGACCCGTCGGCATCTTGGTTTGAAATGTGCTTGATGCATGAATACATTGAGTGCTATCTCTACTACTCGATGCTCTGTGATGAAAGTGATGAGAGCGTGAAGAAAGTTTGGGAGATGCTGTTAGAGCAAGAGATAGCACACCTTCATAGCGCCGTCAAGAATTTAAGAAAGTATGAAAAGAAAGAGTGGCAAGAGGTCATTCCAAACGGCGAGTTTCCAGAACTCATTTCCTTTAAATCTAACAAGAACTATATCAGGAACATCTTAAAGGACACCGTCTATAACACCGCAGACAGAGAAGGGTATATCAACATCAATGACCTTTCCGATGACGCCGATTTCTTCAAATATCAACGAAAGGTAATTAAAAAGGAAAAAGATGTAGCATCTCATAAGGTTATTGAGGAGCATATCGAGAGATATGGCGAGGATTATCGCGTGGAGGACAAGCCAAATCCTATCAAGCCTCTTCAAGATAGAACCACTGACAACACCGAAGTCGGCAGGGTTAAGTATTAGGGTTTTCGTCCACAAGATAAGTGACTTTCACATCATAAAATCGTGCGAGTTTGAATAAGGTTCTTACATGCATCATAGCATGTCCGCACTCATATTTAGAGTAACTCCTCAAACTTATGCCTGTCATCTTTGCAACCTCACTTTGTGTGAGGTTTTTCTTTTTTCTAAGCTTCCTTAAATTGTAAGCAAAGGATAAATTAGGCAAAATCTTTAAAATTTACCTTTAAAAAGATAAAAAAAATTTTTTAAATATGGTATAATGGTTTTGTTTTAGTGGAGGTATATGTGAATAACTATGATGTTGTGATTGTTGGCGCTGGTCCTGCTGGACTTTTCACTGCTTACGAGCTTAAAAGATTAAATAAGGCTTTAAAAGTTTGTTTGATTGACCAAGGCAAGCGTGCGAAAAATCGCATTTGTCCTATGAAGCAGGGACATAGCTGTGTAAATTGTCAACCTTGTCAAATTTTGTCGGGCTTTGGCGGAGCTGGAACATTCAGTGATGGCAAACTTAATTTCATTCCGAAACTTGGCAAGAGCGACCTATTTAAATATATGTCGGAGAGTGAAGCCTATAAAATCATCGACGATACAGAGGAAATTTTTAATAAGTTTGGCATGGACGCTGAGGTATATCCAAAAAGCACGGAAAAGAGCGAAGAAATCAAGCGTCAAGTGACCTTAAAAGGTGCAAGACTTCTTCTTATCAAACAAAAACATCTAGGTTCTGACACATTGCCAGAGCATATCGAAAAATTTACAACCTATCTTGAAGATGAGGGCGTGGAAATTATTGAAAGTGGAAACGTTTTAGATATAGAGCAAGATGAAAACAATCTTAATTATGTTACATACGAAAAGGCAAACAGCACAGCAAAGATGAGTGCTAAATATGTCGTTGTTGCGCCAGGACGAACGGGTGCAGAGTGGGTGCAAAAATTACTTGATAAGCACAATATTCCATATAACTCTCAAAGCATAGAAATAGGTGTTCGCGTGGAAGTCAGAAAGGAGATATTAAAGGCTATCACCGATGTCATCTATGACCCGACGATATTTATTAAGACTAAGACTTATGGCGACGAGATAAGAACTTTCTGCACAAATCCAGGTGGCTATGTGACAAAAGAAAATTACTATGGCTACATCTGCGTAAATGGCCATGCGCTCAAAAATATTAAGTCAAACAATTCCAATTTCGCCTTTATCTCCAAAGTAACCTTGACTCAGCCTGTCACAAACACTCGACTTTACGGCGAGTCCATTGCACGCATTGCTAATGTGCTTGGAGATAACAAACCTATCATTCAAACGCTTAAAGACTTGAAACAGGGCAGGCGCAGTGAGTGGCACAGGATTAACAAGGGCTTCATTGAGCCTACTTTAAAGGACTGTGTGGCGGGCGACCTTGCTCTTGTCATGCCTTATAGGATTATAACCAATATTTTGGAGGGCTTAGAGGAGTTAGACAAAATTATTCCTGGTGTGAACAATGATGAAACGCTCTTGTATGGTCCAGAGATAAAGTTCTTTTCAAATGAAATTGAAACGGACAACAAATTTAAAGTCAAAGATAAAAATTTATACTTCATAGGTGACGGCGCAGGAAAGGCGGGCAATATCGTTGTGGCAGCCGCAACAGGGCTTATTTCAGCGCGCGATATCATTGAAAAAGAAAAAAATAAGTAAAGTTAAAAACAAGCTGATTTTCTGAGATTCTTCGACACGCTCGCTTTCGCTCACGGCTCAGAATGACAAAAAAAGGCTTAGTTTTTGAGATGTTTTACTTTAAAAATTAAGATTAGTAAGTGCGTTCCAAGTGTTATTGCCGACCAAGCCGTCAACGGTGAGATTGTTTGCTCCTTGAAATGAGCGAACCGCACTCAGCGTGCGACTGCCGAATATTCCGTCAATTCCACCGACAGGATAGAGATTGCTCTCTAAAAGTTGTTGTAGAAAGGTGACATATGCTCCGCGATAGCCCTCGCGTAGGAGTGGATACGGCGGAAGCGTGAGCAGGGTTCTCCATGTGTTTGTTCCGACAAGCCCGTCGATCGAAAGAGAGTTATTTCGTTGAAAATCTCTAACCGCATTTAGAGTGCGACTACCGAATATGCCATCTACTGTTAGATTGTAGCCATACTCGTTTAAAATAAACTGCAAAAGGTAAACAAAATTACCCTGACTGCCCGAGCGAAGAAGTGGGTAGTTGTTTAAATTGTCGCGTGAGAGGTATGAAACACCGAGATAGTTACACACGCCGTGGCAAGCCTCTTCGCCGACCTCAGTTTGAAAGAGAGGATTTATCATAAGGCGCGCTTCGCGTAAGTTTGTCATAAAGCCAGCTTCAATCAAGCTTGAAACGCAGCTGACATTACTTAGAACTCCGACATCCAGCGTTTTCACTCCTCTGCCGTTTTGCGAGGTTCCGCCTATGAGCTCAGCATATAGGTTCTCAGCGAGATTTCGGCTTTGATTTGCCTTTATGTTTTGTGGAGAATAAAACACTTCCAAGCCTGAGGCGCTTGAAAAAGTTTCGCCATAAGCGTTATAGGCAAAGGTGACAAGCAAGGTTAGATTTTGAGAGTTAATCCTTCTTATTCTTTCATTAATGGAAACATCTTGAAGTTCTGGCTTGACATCAAACACCGAAAAGTCTTGACGCATGCAAGCCTCAATAAATTTATTTTTTGCCATCCTATTAAACTCATTTTCATATATTTGCCTATTTAAGCCAGGCACAACAGGTGTCCGCTTTCCAGAAGTTGGCGGATTGACACCATGCTCGTCATTGGCGCCGATTAAAAAATCTTCATTTGCCATAAAAACTCCTTTTATAGGTTTTTATGAGATTTGTCTATTATTTGACACAAAATTATTATATATTTAAATGATTTTACTAAAACTAGTTTTAATTTTTGACCGCTTTGTGATATTATATATCTATATGGAAAGTAGTTTAAGAAAAAGAAGAACAAAAATTGCGCTTTTATTATGCATGTTAATGCTTCTTGTTTTTGCGCTGTCTGGTTGCGGCACAACGATTGAAGAGTTTGTGCCAGAGTTTGATAGTGGCTACTTTTTTAACAATTATGAAGTCAACATTGTCATCACGGAAGATAACAAATATGAAATTAATGAGAAGATAACAGCTACCTTTTTTGAAGAAACGAATGGTATTATGCATATACTTCCTATCGAGCAGACTATCGGCGTGCCGAACGACAACGGCGACAGAAAGATTAGAAATTATAAATTTGAAGTGTCCGATTTTCGGCTGAATAACACTGACGGCGCCTTTGTGCGAGAGGGGGATGCTGGTGGGTATCCTGTGAGCGTGCATGAATTGCATTTGCCTTATGCCATGGGAGGAGATGAGTATGAAAGTTATACTTTCGACATTTCTTATACCTACGACATAGGCGACGACAGAGATACGAGCAAAGATTTTGTATACTTTAATATAATAAGCTCAAATCTTGACACGCATGTAGGAAGCGTAAGTTTTTCTATTACCTTTCCTAAGGAAGTGACTTCGCAAGAAAAGTTGATGTTTTATGTAGGTCGCTATGGCGAAAACACTGACGGCACAAAAATAAATTATACCTATAACGAAGAAACAAACACTTTGTCAGGCGCTCTTCTTCCAACAAAAGTAGGTATTTTGACTTTTATGACTACTCGGAAGAGGGCGAGATAATCAAACAACACACCGAAGAAGTGGCGCTATATTATGGCGAGGCGCTCACGATATATCAACCTCTTGAACAAGGCTATTTCAATATTTCTAGAAGTTACACTTTTGATATCGTTCTGCTCGTTTTATTGTTTTTGCTTATAATTATTCTTGTTGTCTTCTTTGTTAAGCATAGGCGAAAGCATGACATCATTGATGTTGTGGAATTTAAGGCGCCAGACGGCTTAACGCCTACTGAGGCAGGTTACATCATAGACAAAACTATAACTGGTGACGATATTTCAGCTCTCATCGTTTATTGGGCGTCAAAAGGCTATGTCGAGATACAGGAGAAGGAAAAGAAAATTTATGTTAAGAAACTGAAAGATTTAGAAAACGCTAAGGAGCATGAAAAACTCTTCTTTAATGCGATTTTTACCTCCGACCAGCCGATAGATACCTCAGCGCTCAAATCTTTTAATCCGCTGTTTGGGCAAAAGATTTCAAACTCTGTCAAAAAGGACGGCAAAAAATATTTCACTCCTGCGGTAGATAGATATTATCACATGACTCTCATAGCTATTTTTGTCGCATTTGTGCTGACTATTATAAGAATTGACCTTCAAAGTTTAAACTACCTATTTATGCTCTTAAAGATTTTGCTTGCGGTGGTTGGTGTGGCATTGCTATGGCGACTGCCTAATATTGAAAAGTATAAGCACAAGCAAAAAACAGGCAAGTTTTGGACAAAAAAGATAATTTTGTTAATCTTGTCATTGGCTTGCTTTATCGGCATCATGCTTATGAGCGAAGCGTATTGCGACCCATTCCTTATTAGAATATTCCTTCCGATTGTGCTGATAGCTCTCTTCTTTACCTATCCATATTTTGAGCAATACACTCAAAAAGGTCGTGAATATTTAGGTAGACTTCGCGGACTTAAACAATACATTGAAGTGGCAGAGAAAGACATGATGGAGGCTATGGTTAAAGAAAATCCAACGCTATTTTATGATGTGCTTCCTTATGCCTATGTGCTTGGCGTCAGCGATGTCTATATGAAGAAATTTGAGGGAATACCTCTTCAAAGCCCGACTTGGATTGTCGCCGACAATGCTCTTTCGCTTTATATGACCATTTATCTAATGAACAGAAGCATGGCGACCTTAGGTGTTATGGTTGGGCGAACTATGGTAAGCGCGATAGTTAAAGAAGTGGCAAAAATCGCCGTGGCAACCACCATTTCAAATATCGGCGATGGTGACGGAGGCTTCTCAGGTGGTGGCGCAGGCGGTGCTGGTATAAGAAGATTTTAATAAGGAGGGAAAATGAAAAAGGGTTGGAAGATTGTAGGAATTAGTTTGTTGCTTGTAATTCTACTTGTTTTAGTCGTGCTACTAAGCTATGTTGCTTATCTGGCGGTAGGTTACTATCGAATTAAAGACAATCTAGAAGTGGCGGTGAATAATAACACCGAAGAAGTGGTGGAGCTAAATAAGTCGTATTCCATTTCCACATACAATATCGGCTTTGGTGCGTATTCACATGATTTTTCCTTCTTTATGGACAGTGGCGAAATGCTTGACGGCACAAAGGTGTCGGGCAATAAGTCACGCGCAAGCAGTGAAGAAGTTGTTTTATACAACACAAACGGCGCAATAGAAACCATCCAAAAGCTTAGCACCGATTTTTCCTTTTTTCAAGAGGTGGATATAAAGGCGGACAGAAGCCACTTTGTCAATCAATATGAAATGATAAGTGAAAGTTTTTCGGCTTATTCAAACAGTTTTGTAGAGAACATGCACACACGCTATCTATGTTACCCTTTCAACGAACCTATCGGGAGTATAAAATCGGGGCAGGTTACTCTTTCAAAATTTAAGATTGACAAAAGCGTTCGCCGTTCTTTCCCGATTGACGAAAGTTTTATCAATAAATTTTTCGATTTAGATAGATGCTTTGAAGTTAATTATCTTCCAATTCAAAACAGTGACAAAAAGTTAGTTCTAATCAACTTACATATGAGCGCGTATGATGAAGGTGGAAAGATAAGAGAAAAACAACTCGACATGCTCTTAACTTTTATGGAAGGCGAATATAATAAAGGCAACTATGTGATTGCGGGTGGAGATTGGAATCATGACATCGCAGACAGTATCAACACCTTTACTTCTAAACAGAAAGTGCCGGAGTGGGTAAAAGAAATCAATGAAAGTGAACTTCCTGAGCATTTTTCCTTTGCAAAAAACACAAGCGTAGCCACTTGTCGTTCCACAGATATGCCTTATGAAAAAGGCGTCAATTATACCGTTGTTTTAGATGGCTTTTTGGTTTCAGATAATATTCAAATTGACAGCATAGAAAACATCGACACTAATTTTGAGTATTCTGACCACAATCCTGCTTATATGACATTTACCTTACTTCAAGAGGAAGAAACAGGAGAAATAATTGAATAAAAAATTAAATAAAATATTAAATAAAAAAACAATTAATATCAAACAAAAAACAAATACTTTAAAATAAAAATTTTATTTATAAATTTATTTGAAATATTTTTCGGCATTATAAAAAGCAATTTT
>DVLK01000070.1 GCA_018715545.1 Candidatus Caccovivens faecavium
ATAAAAATTCATTTAATAAAATATTTAAATCGTCGCTTAAGTAATTGGTATTCATATCTATCTTATACTCATCGCAAATATAACTCAATAAGCTCCCTACCATAGAAAAAAATTTCTGTACTCTTTTTTCGTTCAAAAAATACTGCAAAGTACTTAATAATATTTGATCGCATATATTTAATTGCTGTTGTTTTGTTATTGTAAAATAACTATCGGTTGGATTAGTAGAAGAGCATGCTTGATCAACAATAGACCTATTTTCATTTTGCATTATTTCTTCATAATAACTTACAAATTTTTTATTTTTGTTTTGCATATGCGTAAGCATTAATAATTTTGATTGCCAAGAAATTTTAGGATTTTTAAATGGTTCCAATATTTTTTCTGACGATATCTTAAATGAAAGTGTATGTCCATGTTTTTCTAAATATTTTTGCATTATTAAATCTACATTTTCATTCATAGTTAAAAAATCATTTGCTGACTTATGTTTTATATCATTTAAAAACTTAGTTATATCTTGTAAAATAGTGGTATAATAAATAGCATTATCTTCGTTTATTAAATCATATATCCTTTTCCCATAATTAATTATTAAATTAACAATATTCTCAACTTTATAATGTTTTGATTTTAATAATTTTATCAAATCCAAGTATTCATTTAAACGATAATTTTTTATTTCTTCAAAATGCCTTTCATTTAAAATTAAATCAACATAGTTTTTTTGTGATAATATTATTTTTTGAATGGTATCAAAATTATCTAATATCATATAAAAATATTTTTCAATAAATACTTCTATAACACTGCTAAGTCCACTATAGTACTTAAATGTCATATCAAATGTTACTTCAATAATACTATAATTATCTAACTGTAAAACTCTTTCGCAATTTTCTTTCAAGAAATCAATATAGAATTTAGGTCTAATTATAGATTGTTTTTCTATTATAAAATTTATAATATTACTAAATTGTTCTTTATACTTTTCATTTACAAAATTAGCAACTTCATTAAATTTTACATATTTTTCTAAAAATAAGCAATCAATAAATTCATCAATTGTATTTATTGAAGTAATATTTGTATTAAAATAATTTTTAATTAAATCAGCATTATCTAATAATGCTTTAATATCATAATTAGTTGACCAATCACTAATACCAAAATATTTAAATTGATATATATCAAATTGCTCACCTAATTTTTCTATTATATTCATAAACATTACCTCACTTCAAAGTATATCATAAAATCAGTAGTTTTGCTTACTTTTATCTCCAAATTTTTAGACAATTCTTCACTTTTTGCCTTTAACTCACGATTAATTTTTGATTTCGCTAGAAATTCATTATCTTTTAATTCAAAAAGTTTTTCAGTTAACTCGTTAATTTGTTGATTTTTAGCAAATTTATCGCCGAAATTGTCGCCGAATGAATTTTCTTTCAAATAATCAATTTCTTTCTGCAAGGTTTTGATTTCTTTTTCAACTTTTGCTTTCTTTTCATTTGCAATCATATTTAGGTGAGTAATGGGCAATTTTAAATCTTCACTATATTTAGTTTTTATTTGTTCTATAATTTCTGGTGTTTTTTCATCAATAATAGAGTTAAGTTTTGCAATAACACTTTCATTCAAAATTTCTTCACCTGTGGGCGAACTTTTTAACATTAAAATTTTATCACAAATTTCACTATCGAGTATATTACCGTTCTCATCTATGCCTAATAAAACATATTCATCAAACATATTAAACTGCATTGAGATAAATAAATTAAAGTATCCAATATAGCCTTTTAGACCTTTTAATTCTGTTGATTCCATTAAGTAGTGAGTTGGCTTTAAATTGGGAAAACTTGCCAAGCTAAACATCATATCCTTGCAAGGCTCACTATTTAAAGTAAACTGATAAAAATTCTTGTTATCAGTTAAGGAATAAACAAAAGGATTTGCGTAAGGATTTTTATCATGCCATTTAGTTTTTATTTCAAACTCGGTATCCGTTATGAATTTATCTTTATAATAATATCGAGCAAGGTAGGTAATAGTAGATTTCAAATCATCAACTTGTTTTCTTATAATCTCAGCCATATTTTTTGTGCGTTCAAGCAGATTTTTGTTAAATGTGTTGAAAAGCATTGTGTTTGCATCATTTCTTACATTTTCAAGTTCTTTTTTGAATTGTTCGCCTAGGTCTACAAAGTCCATTTGGACTTCTTTCTTTCTACGAACACCAGATAAAGTATCTATAATATTTTGCTCTATATCTCCATCCACTGCGCCAGAAATTATTGTATCACTAGCACCAACAATATTATTAGAAATGTTTAGGCGTTTATAAAATAATTCATACATTCTTACATCAAAGAAGTTGTTTGGACAAATAAAATTTATTACAAAAACATCACTAATTTGACCAATTCTATGACAGCGAGATATTCTTTGTTCCATATCAAGTAAAACTTGTGGAAAGTCGTAATTAATAATAAAACAAGCATTTTGCCAATTTAAACTTTCGTTGCCTTTATCTGTTGATATTAAAATGCTTGGTTTGTCGCTAAATAAAAATTTCCTAATAGGCTCATCATCGGTAGAGCCATTAAAAAAACAAACTAAGTAATCTGTATGTTCCATCAAGAGTTTATGAATATGCTCTTGCGACTGCGTATTGCTTGTAAAAATAACACATTTTTTGGGTAAACCTTTTTTATAGAAGGATGAAAAAGTTTTTTCTATTGCGTTAAGTAACATCTTATCTTTATTATTTACTTTTATACGACTTGCAATATCAAGCATATCACAAATTTCTTCAATTTCTTGTTGATTCTCTTGTGTGGCTTTTTTATTTAACCTTGCATAAATACCTGATAAAGTTTTACTTAAAGCATAAGCTGAAGAAGAAAGTGTACCATATAGCATTAAAGATAATTCATAAGGATCCATTTCAGGAAAAGCAAATCTTGATGGTTTTGATATATAATTTTCAATCATCTTATATAATTGCTGTTCTTCATCTGTCATTTGATAAATTTGAGTTAAAATTTGCCTTTCTGTTAATTTAGTTTCAACACGAACTTGATTTCGTAAAGTCCTAAAAGTATAAGGAGCAATTATTTCTCTTAATTCGGGGTAATTTTCGGGCTTTCTAAAATACTTTTTATGGAATTCATCATAATCTGTAAATATATCTTCATCTATGAAGTTTATAAGACCGAATACATCATCTTCATTCTTTTGAATAGGTGTGGCTGTAAGTAAAATTTTCTTTGCATTTGGTATTATCGATAAAATTATATCTGCTGTTTTATTTTCTTTAATTTTATAACTTCTAAATCTATGTGCCTCATCTAAAATACATAAATTCCAATCAATATCTTTAAATTTTTCATTATTTGATAAAATATAATCGTAAGTAGTTATGACAATACCATTTTCAAAATTTTCTAGCGTTGTTCTGTATAAGTCATTTTTAGGTCTTTCTATATTATCTAAAATATATGCTCGTATCTCTAATTTCCTAACCAAATCTTGTAACCAGTCATTAATTGTAGGCGAAGGAACTATTATTAAAGCATTTTTATTACGCCTAGCATATTGGGAAACTATCAATAAGGCTTCAATAGTTTTACCTAAACCAGCCTCATCTGCCAAAATAAATCCTTTTACAAATGGATTAGATAAAGCAAAACAAGCTGCATAAACTTGATGAGAAAAAATTTCAATACCATTATTTAAGTAAATTGGTATCAAATTTTCTTTTTTACCTAATTCATATTGCTTATTAATTTTTTTAACAATATAATGTGCCTGCAAGTCATTGTTTATCATCTGTTTCCTCATAAAGTTGTAATTGTTTAATTATAACATAAAATACAAATTTTGAATATTCTTTTTATGGGATTTTACGCAAAAATTTCAAAAATGAGATCCTGGCGTGTGCTTGTCTTGATACAAGTGGCGTCGCTTCGCTAGCCAGACAAGCACACGCCAGCAAGCAAAAACGGAACAAATTGCTTGCACCAAGAAAATTTATATTTAATCAAAAAAATAAGTAAAAAATCAATTCTTTTTAGCGAGAATGCAACAAAACGGCATCTAAAATGGGGGTTCGCAAGGCAAAGCCCATTGCTTAACCCACCATTTCTTTACGATGCCGTTATTTTGTTAGTTGCTTTTTCTCATTTGTTCAATGACTTCTGCGCTGACTTTACCCATATAGCAGCCCTCATCCCAACATTTGAAGTCGTCAAACAACAATAGTTTTTTATCTTCCTGACCTATTGTGCAAACTATGTCATCATCCATTATGTCTGAAATGAAATATTGAGGTAGTCCTTTGCTATATACGATTTTTTCGCCTGTCTTTTCTATATATTTCATAAGGTAGGCAAGAGCATTGCCAAGCCTTCTTTCATTCTCATCAATAGGTTCAAAATCACTGCGACCAAATTTTTTATTGAAAAACACTGATTGAAAAGTTGTTCTCATTTTATGTGCTTTTGTATCATAATCGCTAACTTCAATTACACCACCAGACAAAGAATTTTCTGGAATATTAAACAAACCGTGAAAATGAAGTCTATTAGTTTGTGGTGCTCGTTCCCAAACACCCATATAACGCCAATTTTTTCTATAACATAAATTCCTTAAACAAGTTTTCAAACCTTTCTTAAATGATTGTTCGGTGTGTTTGTTATCGTCATAGGTAAATGTGCAAAAGTAATTAAAGTTTGCTAAATTTGCTTTTCTTGTCATTCTTATTCTTCTGCAAATTAAGTTTCTTTGTTTCCGTTCAAGATTGTTCATTACAAATCTAAAACAACTCTCACTATCTTCAAAATAAATACGCATTTCTTCAAGAATTTTATTCTTTCTAACTGACTTTTTTAAATCAATATACTTTTTATACAACTGCTCAAAAATTTCTTTTTTTGATACTTTTTTAATGATTTTTACTGTTTTTTCATCATTTTTTACACCTTTTTCACTATTTTTAACTAAATTTTCAACATTTTTATTTTCTTTATCAAGAAAAATAGAAGGTGTATCGACCTTCACAATCTCCACACCTTCCTCATTTTCGATGACAGTTACAACTTCCTCTGGGCGTTTTGTTCGCCTTAAATTTGGTCTTGTGGTATGAGGAATTGCGATATAATGACTGCCATCAAAGTAAACTTTTGTTTCACCATAAGGCATTGTCCCTCCATTATCCACTGACCTTTGTGTTTAACAAGATGTTAGAGTCAGTGCTTTTTGCGTTGTTTATTTTTATATTCAGGAGTATTGCGATACAAAAGAGCATACTCATATTTTTGATGTTCTTTCATTGCTCGCTTTAATTCCTTTTTATCACCACTATAAGAAGCCCTTTCTAATGCTAAATCAGCACTTTGATAGCCTCTTTGCAAGTCATAAAAGGAACACTTTTTAGCCATTCGTTTTTGCTTTCCAGTGAAAAATCCCACGATTTTGCCTCCTTTTATTTTTGATTTGTTTTTTGTAATTCCTTTGATATTTTCTATCTTCTCTGTCTATCTTTTTAAATGCTTTCTTCATATTTTTAAATATATATTTGCATATCTTTTTATTAAACTTTTCAGGCACAAAATCAACTGTATCAAGGGTATAACTAAAAGTTTCATAATACTTTGTTAATGCTTGATTTATAAGTTTATTCTTATTGTAATTGAGCATAATTCTTCTCCTTTTTTAATGTCCTTGATTGATAAAAGTTATCAGGCAACTCATCATCAAATTCCTGCAAGAATTTAATATATCCTTCCAAACTTTCATCAGTTTCTGTTGAGTATTCCAAATCAAAATCTTCATCCAAATGACCTTCATAGAACTTTGGTTTGCAACTTTGACTGTTATAGCATCTAAAAACATTGTAATTTGCTTCTACCACTTCTTCCACATAACAACTTGTATCTTGTTTACCACTACTCATATACTTATCAAATAAACCAGAATTATCAATCTTTCTAATAGTCCACTTTAACTTACTAACTCTCTTATACTCATCACACGAAATTTCTAACTTGACTATTTCTATAAATTGAGCAAGTTCTCTAATATTAACATCAATAAGCATTGGGCGTTGAGTGTCGAGAAAAATATCAATATCATCATGTCCGTGCTGTTCGTACCAACGACTTTGCCAATCAGGGAAGTATAGGCTCATTCTTGAGTTAAGGTATTTCTGAGCCTCTGTTATACCTATAACTTCGTAAGGAATGTTAAAGTGTGTCTTTACAAACTTGTTCTTAAAACCTAGTTTGTATGGATTTATTCTCCGATTGTGTCTCGGAGAATAACCATACTTTCTAAATGTAATATCATAATTTGCAGACACACAATGCTTTGGAATTGAAAGATTAAAACCGTTTTGATTTTTTCTTGCAATTTCACTTCTCATCAACTTAAATCTTTCTCTATCGAAAGCATAAGTATTGAGAATGTGCGTCATAAAGCAAGTTTTACCTGTTCGGGGTGGAGCAAATATGATAGTTATCAATAATCACTCCATTAGAGCATTTTATATTGATTTACGCCATCTGAAATATAAATATTTGTTCCATCAGTCCAAACATTCTCTCCATCAAAATTATCAATTCCTTCCCAAACCATTGCTTCCCATGTATCAGTTTCCGTATCTAACACATATTGCTCAAATCCTAGTGAATAATATACATTTTCGCCATCGGTCCAAATATTTCTACCACTAAAATCTCCTAATTGTTCCCAAGTAGTTTCTACCCAAATATTTGTCTCTTTATCAAAAACATATTGTCCTAGAATAGTAGAGAAAAATTCTTCATTAGATGAATAGTAAAGATTTTCACCATCACTCCAAATACAATTACCAAATATAATGTTGGTGCTGTAATCATTTAATTGTGTCCAAGTCATACTTTCTTTATCTAACTGATATGTTCCTAAAAGAGTATAATATATATTTGTGCCATCGGTCCAAATATATGAATTAGATACTGCTGTACCATTTGAATGCAATAAATTCCATGTGCTAGTTTCTTCATTTAAAACATAATAATCTTTACTTGCCATATAGTATGTTTTGCCTTCAAAAGTCCAAACATAAGAGCCATTTATTGAAGTTAAACCATTCCATTGCTTTTTATTCCAAGTCATAGTTTTCTTATCTAACACATATTGCAAACTTCCGTTAGAATAATAGGTATTAGTGTCTGTTGACCAAATGTAAGTAGTATCAAAACTAGAAATACCTTTCCATTCTTTTATGCTCCAAGTACCTGTGTCTTTATCAAGTACATAATGACTTGTTTCATTAGATGAGTAAATATATTCTCCGTCAGTCCAAATATTTGTAGATGTAGGTGCTAGACCTATCCAAGTTTTTGTAGTAAAAGTATAATTATCAGGGTTGAATACATAATGTTTTCCACTGTATGAATAATAAGCATAATCACCATCAGTCCATACATTACTTGCATAAAAGTATTCAATATCTCCTAAATTTAGTGTTATTTCTATCCAGCTATCTGTATTTTTATCTAACACAAAATTATGAGTTAAAAATTGCATATAAATGTCTGTTCCATCAGTCCATACATCACTAGCATCACTAGGCTCATAAGAGCCACCCCATTCTTTTCCAACCCAAGTACCAGTATCATCAAGCATATATTGATGATTAGTATTTGAATAGTAAACATGTTCGCCATCAGTCCATAAATCACTTGCGTCAAAACTACGAGACAAATTCCAAGTCTTTTTAGTCCAAACACTTGTTGCTTTATTCAACTGATAATGAGTATTGTTGTAAGAGTAGTAAACTTCATCACCATTGTTCCAAACATAAGAACCATTTATATCTGTTAGACCTTTCCATTCCTTGTTTTCCCAAGTATTTGTTTCTTTATTTAATTTATATTGTCTTGAACCTATTGAAAAATAAGTGTTTTCACCATCATTCCATATATATCTACCACTCAAATTTACTAAACCACTATACTCAACCGCTTCAAATGCATAAATTCTATTAAACATAGCGTAAAAAGTTGTATTGCTTGTAATTTTAATACTGTAAACATTTACAATATCAACATTGTTAAGCGACCAACCAACAAACTCATAGCCTCGTTTTGTAGGAGTAGAAGATATGCCAGCATAGTTATTTTGCGCAACTATCATTGTTTCAAATTCTTCATCATCTACCATAAAAGTTACATCATATTTATAGATTATGCTTGCTTTCAAAACAATAGATGAAGTGATTTTATAAGTTGAAATATCAATCAAAGCATCATTAAAAGACCAGCCATTAAACTCTTTATAAGGTGTATTTTCAACTTCAATTCCTACCGCATTATTGCCATTTCTAACTTGCTCTGTACCTATAATATCATTCTCATACATATAGGTTACAGTGTGAATTTGAGTAAATTTAGCAGTAAATGTTGTGTTTTGAGTGATTTTATAACTATTCACATCAACTATTTTCTCACCACTAATTATCCAACCATCAAATTCATACCCTTCTTTTACAGGATTTGCTGGAAGAGTAGCATAACCATTTTCAACAACGATTTGGCTATCATGTTCGGTGTTATCTACCATAAATTTGGCATCAAATTTAAGAGTAACATCTGCTACAAATTTTGTATTAGTTGTTATCTTGAATGTAGATAGGTCAACCTGTTCGCCATTCACAGTCCAGAAGTTGAAAATAGCATATTCTGTTGAGGTAGGCGGTGTAACCGTTACAATATCATTTTTATTAACTATTTGAATATTGTAAACACTGCCGTTAAACTCAAATGTTGCTACAACTTGTTCGCCACTCTCTAAACTTGCGATATATTGCTCATAATAAGCAACAGAATTTTCTAACTCGGCAATTTTAGCATTAAGCGAAGATACAATAGCACTGCTGTTATTCATTAGATAAGTCATTTCGCTAATTTGAGTATTTAATGACTTGATTTGATTGTTTAAACTGTTAATCGTTTCAACATTCAACTCATTTGTTTTTTGCAACTGATTAGATAATGATTGCAAATTGTTTACTTGTTCGGTTAGTCTTGCTATTTCTTTACTTTTATCATCATCACTTGTAGATAAATCTGCAATTTGCTTTTGCAAAGTATCTATTTGAGTGTTTAGTCCAGAAATAGTTGTTTCATTATTGTTTTTAATTTGAGTTAAATTCTCAACTTGTGCTATCAACTCACTTTTTTGAGTTTCTAGTCTTTCTATCTGTTCTTGCTTGTTAGCAATATCTACATTTAATACATTTATTTCACCATTTAAGGTATCAACTTCTGTATAATAATCATCAACTAAACTTTTATAGTAATCTAATTTTTCGTTTAATTCTTTTTCACTTGTATTTCCATCATTGTATCCTTTATCATAGGCTTCTTGAACTTCTTTCGCTGTGTAATACTTATTGCCATTGACTGTGCCTGTTATTGCAGGCCAATAAATGTATAAAAGTATTCCAACAAAACCTATTACAAGTACGCCTATGATGGATACTAAAACTTTACTTACTGTATTCATAGGCTACTCCTTTCAACAACTTTCAATATCGCACCATTGATACCCATATAAGTTTCAAGGTAGGACACTGAATCGTTGTTATTTGTTATAGTTGTGGTTACTTTTGTTTGACTTGCAAAGAATTCAATAACAAAGTTTAATTCCGCTTTGCTAACGACTTCGCCATCAAGTCCATAAAATACGAGATTTACATCTCCAACAACCTTGCCATTTGTAACCACAGTGTTTACGGCAGGCTGATCGTTAAACAACAAAATATAATCTTTATTTTCACCATCAAACTCCATAGGAGCAAAGGTAGTAACATTTGAAAAAGTAATGTAATCTTCGCTATCAAGTCCAATAGTTCCAAAATCATATTTTGCTATTTCATCATAATTGTTCTTTGTTTCAATAGTAATTGCTGTGCCATATTCTTTGCTTGACACATTGAACATTTCAACTAACTCGATAGATGAGAATATGCCAACAACAATTAATACTGCACAAATTAGATACCAATACCATTTCATACACTCACCCCCGAATTGATATTTATAAGATTTACACTGTTAGTTTCAATAGAGGTTAAGCCTGTATCTTTTAGAGAGCCAACTAACAACTTAAAATCTCTTTGTGTTATTGAAGAAATCGTCAAAGAATTGATTTTTAAGCCATATAAAGCATAATAATCTAAGCCTAAAACATTCACTTCTTCAAAATTTGAAATATTAAAATCAACATTGATTTCTATATTTTCAAAGTTCTTTAATTCATTGATTTTTTCAGTAGAAAGAGCATAGTAATAGCCATTTTCACTAGTTAAATATCTTGCAACAAAGTCTTGTTCTGTTAGTCTAACTTCACTAGTAACTTTCCAATAATCAACATTGTCTGCAATACCGCTAATATTAAATTGACTATCACCAGCAACAGAGCCAAACATTGATTGTTTGGCCCAAACCATACCACGATTGTCGTAGTGTGTTTGCATTGTGAAATAACTGTTTGTCAAGGTTCTGTTTCCAACAGGTTCACCAGAAACTTGTCCATTTTCGTCTATTTCATAAATGTGCAAAAAATCTCCTAAATCAACAAGAGAAATAACACTATCACCAGTACCATTGCTAGAAGATTTTAGTATTTGTCCAACTTTTATAAGCAAATCTTCAAAGGTATATTCATAAGTCTTTGTATCATAGTTATAAGCATTTTCTTCGTAATTCCAACCTGTGAAAAGTCCAGAAATTGTGTGCCAAATTGCTTTACCTAAATTAAAGTTTTTTGTAGTTATTGTATAAGTTCCGTCAAGTGCCACACCATAAGTTGTTCCATTTATATCAATAACCATAATGTCGCCCCACTCGTATTCGTGTCCTGTTTCAAAATTGACACCATCATATCTATTGTATTGATATAATTTCGTGCCATCTTCATTGATTACAAGTTGAAAGCCACGAGAGTATATTGCTTGCTTTGAAATGCCACTATAACAGTTAAACAAAAGTTCAATAACTTCATAACCATTATCATTACGATTTGAATAGTAATTCGCTTCAATGGTAGGTAGTTGCTCGCCAGTTTGTGGGTTTTCTACCGTAGTTGCATAAGTTGAAGTAATAGCAGATGGAACTTTATCTTTGCCGATAGTTTTGTAATAAAGCAAAACACCGCTCATTAAAGTTAAAAATACTGTTACAACAACTAGTGCAATATTGACTATTCTTATAGCAATATCTTTCATAATTTCTCCTTTTAATAAAAATTAAAAAAGCACTATTTAAACTGTTACATTTAGATAGTGCTTTCTTGTTAAACTAGTCCATTCCAGCCAAAGAAGTTTAGAGCATCTGCAAGCCAATTAAGAGCAATGCCAATATACTCAAACACTTTGCCTAGGATAGACAAAGGCCAAGTTCCAAATAACACCACTAAAATAATAACGAGAATTATTAAGATTATGTTTTTAATCATAGAACACTAACCTTTAAATTGTAGTCATCGTAACTTGCTCCATAGTATCCTCAATAATTGTGGAGTTATTCCCAAACCACTCACACACTTGTTCGCCAAAGGTTAAACCATTTACTGAACAAGCAATTAAAACTGCTAGACAGAATAGAGCAACTGCACAAACAATTCCAATGACTACAAATAGAATTGTTTTTAACCAACTAGGCATAAAACCTCCTTTTTTACTTCATAAGCATATTTAGAAGCATTTTGTCTGAATTTCTAAAAGGCTTAATAGTGCATTCATATACTTCGCCATTTTCATCAACGGAACGAACTGCATAGGTGTTGCCTTTAATCACATTTCCACTTGCTTCATCTTTGATTTCATAAGGGTTAGTGATAAGTTCTGCTTGATTTTCATTGCCGAATACAATATCAAGCACTGCATATCCGCCTTTGTCTGGTGGAGTTATCAAAACTCGCACATCTTTACCACGAATTGTTCCTTTGATAAAATAACTGAAATAAGATTTACCATTCTTTTCAAATGTTTCTCTTTCAACCATAATTTTGTTTTCTTTCTTTGACATTACTTTTTACCTCCAATAGTTCTTGAAATTTTCTTGGCTTCCGCCTTTGATTTACCAGCTTTTAAAGCTTCTGTGTATTTAAAGATACCTGCATGGTCGCTTTGACATTGCAAATATCCAGAACGAAGACCTGCCTCATAATCGGTGAGCTCTTTGCCTTCTTTTTGTCCTCTTTGATGGACTTTTAATCTGCGTTCTTCCGCATAATTTTTAGCACGCTTATTTGGAACGAACCAGCGTCTTTCTTTATTCGCCATTAAATAATTCTCCTTTTAAATTTAAAATTTTTGTGTCTAAAAATAGACTATTAAGTTGTATTGTAATCGAACATACCAAGAACCTTAACAATCGAAACATACGCTTCATTGACTCAAACGAAGGTGGCCACCTTTATCTTATAAGTCGTTATGAAAGTCCACTTTTCAAATAATTGTTCTTGTCATCGATTACACTGCAATTTTATAATAGTTTTCTTTAGATTGTAAGGAAGTGTTCGGGTAGTAAAAGGTTAGAATTTATGTAGAAAAAGGCAATAAAATCCAACTAAAAGGTAGTAAAAGAGAATAAAAAATAACCCCAAAGGGTTACTTTGTTGTTTTCGAAACTAATATAAAAAGGGGCTTTGCTTTATCTGGGAAGTTCCTAGAGTTAAAAATTTTTATAATTTAAATTATTTATTACTATTTGACAAAACTGATATTACTTTCTCTAATGTTTCTGCGTCTTTTAATATTTCTAAATGTGGGATTTCAAAAGCGTCTAGAAAGCCAATCTTTTTTAATTTTTCAATTTGTTCAAATTTTTGTTTATCTGCTTTACACCACATATTTAAATCAAATAAAGCATTCGTTTTTATACAAAAATCTTGTCTATTTTGAAGACCTTCATATGAATTGATTCCATTGTCAACTATTGTTGCGTATCGTTGTTTTTCTTGATCTGACATTGTTTTAATATCATCAATACTTTGTAATGGGTATCGTTCTATGACTTTATCATAATCATATCTAAACATTTTCGCAGTTCTCCTATCTTGTTCTTCTGTATCAAATTCCTTAAAAACATGTTTTCCTTCTTCTGAAAGTTGATAAGAATGAAATGTCGAATTTGGGTATTTAATTTTATTTGCATCTGTTTCTAGTGTTGCATTTAATCTATTTACTAATCTAAATAATTCTTTATCATGTGGTACAAAATCAATAGTTATAATATCAGGCAATACTTCAGAACACAATTTTTTAACATGAAGCAATTCATTCTTTTTATCTTGAATTTCTTCCTCTAAAGTATTATATATTCTTGCTTTATAATCATCATCTTTATGTGCTGACTTTTTATTTCTTTCATAATAAATTCTATCTATGATTTTATCATTCTGTTTTATACCCTTCTTTTTAGTTGGAGTATTATAAAATTCATCTAATACATTTACTAGATTTATATAAAAAATTTGTCTTAATTTATCAGTTCTTTCTCTTAAATCCAAATTTGATAATTCTAATACATTCTTCGAAATGTATAAAAAACTATCAATACATTTTTTAGCAGTTATTAAAAAATTTGCGTTTTCCCATTTGTTTTTCATTTCCAATTCCTTTTCCGATTGTTTTTACTTTTTAAGTATAGCACAAATTTAATATCAACGTATAAAAAAATATGCAAAGAATAATCTCTGCATATTAATGTTGCAAGTTTCAAAAAATTTTAACCTTATTCTTAAAGTTTTTAATTAAACGCCGAAATAATTAGCGGGATATTTCATTTCATTAAATGCATTTATAAAGTAATCATCATAATTCCATTTAGCATCTTCAACATTTTCCTTAACTATTTCTTCACAGTATGATTTAAAAAATTTCCTTAATTTTTTTAATAAATCATCAATATATCCATCTTTTATTATTATCCAATCTCCAGCAAACATACCATTTTCATATTCTATATTTGCAGTCCCATTTTCTTTTGATGCAACATTATCTGGATAATACTTTTTTAAATCAAGATAAGAAGAAATTGTATTATGTTTTAAAAAGTTATTTATCTTGTGTAGCATATTATATGCATTATATTTGTCTAACTGATTAATCTTTTTACCTTTTCTATTTCTTGCTAATCCATCACTAAACTTCACAAAAGAATTAAAATTATAGTCTGTTCCTTTGTAACCAAGTTTACACATTGCTATTAACATAATTCTATCAGTTTCTATTGCGAGTTTTTGTATAAACTGACAGTATAGTGATTGAACTACATGTCTATATTTCTTTTCTCTTTTTATAGAAGACATAAGAGAATTAAACTCAATATCTTCTAAATCATCAATATCAGAAGTGTATGCTAACTGACTTAACCTAGTATTTTCATATTCCTCTTTAGGAGTTTTAATCATTTTAAAAATTGGTTTGTATTCTGACTCCCAATCTCTTTGAAAATCATCAAGTAAATCATTAAAAACATTTATTATATAGTCATACTTATGTTGTTTTGCTGGAATGAAATAAGGTGTTGACCTATTAGCAAACATTCCTTTGGGCATAAAATCTTCTATCCCAATCATTTCACAGGCTTTTGCATATCTTTTAGTATCAATATGTATTCTTCCAGATTTTGGATGCAATCCCCAAAATTCATATTCTTTTAGATAGTCAGAACCATAATATGAATTTGATTCGTATTTTGAGTAGTCGAATCTTTCTACTTTGTGTGTTGATTTCATATACTTTTTACTCCTTTTATATAAAAATCCTTTTTTATATGAGTAAAAATTTGCAGTTTATAATAATATCACCACTCCTTCAAAAATGAACATAGGCGTAACGATTACTGTACTATTGAATCGTCTAATTTATAAACTGCGCTATTATTGTAGCATAAAAAATTTAAAATAGCAATAATGTAGCATGAAAATAAAAAAATAACCCTAAAGGGTTACTTTTAATCAATATATTTTCTTGTTGAACACGCAGTCTTTAATCTTTTGCCATTTATATCTATTTTATTTCTGTATTTAGTTTCATAATATTTATCACGAAGATATGTTCGTTTATAGAATGTGTCTTGACTATATAAGACATTATGAAATTTATTTTGAACATTATAGTTGACTACTTGTTTAACTATATATTTTCTTGTTCTATATACATTCGTTGCATTTTCAAACATTTCTTTAATTTGCACTTGAAATTTCCTCCTTTTCGTTTAATTTTTTTAATAAATACTCAATAAACTCTTTGTTAAGTAGTCGTATGTATTCACGAGTATAACAAAGTTTAGCCGACAATGACTCTTGTGTATGACCTGACATATACAACGAATAATATAGGTCATAGAATTTGGGTGGAGCAGATAAGATTATATCGTTATATATTCTCACTTTCTTCATCACTTCACTCTCACCAAGTTGCTGACTAGCTTCTTCAAAGACTGTTTTGTGTGTATAATAATATTTAATATTTTTTAAATCTTCTCTTATTTGATTTGCGTTTATCATAAAATCCTCCTTTATTTGCAGGATTTTTGTCGAATAAAAAACCTCTACGACAGAAATCCGTAATTTGCTTTGAATTACTATTCGTAGAGGTTAAATATATACCTTTGACACGAATCTTGCATATATGGTATTGAATAAGGATTTATTTATAGCGTTATTTCAGCTCAACCTTACTGTGCCATATATACGAAAAATTAATGTTTAAGTGTTATTCACAATTCTAATAAGTGTTTCTTTTGCATGTTCTTTTGCTATAATCGTAGATTTACAAATTTGACATGTGCCTTTAATATCCCCATTTTTAAGTATTGTTACGGATATTTTATTAAGACACTTTGGACATTTGATAGTTTTTCGTTTACAATTCAAATTTTCCATATTACACTCCTTTTCCCACGAATACAAAAGTGTAGATTTAATAAACTATATAGTACGGTTGGGAATTCCAATACAATAGTATATTATCTTTTGCATTCAACCTTAGCAGTAACTTAATAACGGGGCATATATTAAGTTACAACGGTTAAATTAAGTCTTTTATGACTTTGATTGCAATGCCTTGAATAATTATATTTTTGAAATACATATCTTTCATTTTATCATTTTCAGGGTGCAATCTTACTTGTTGCCTTTTCTCGTCTAAATAATAGCGTTTAAGTGTTGCTTCATCATTGATTAAAGCCACTATTATTTGACCAACTTCAGCAGTTTCTTGCTGTTTGATTATTACATAATCTCCATCGTCTATATTTGCCTTAATCATACTATCACCATTTGCTCTTAAAATGAAGTATTTACCATTTCCTAAAAATTCGGTTGGTATAGGCAAGTATTTTTCAATGTTTTCTTCTGCAAGAAGTGGAGTTCCACAAGCAATAGAACCAACAACTGGAAGATAACTAACTTCATTTATCATACTTTGCATTTTTGAAGTCTTTATACTTCTTGATTTTCCATTGCTTTGAATAAGTCCTTTCTCTTTCATTTCTGTTAGATAATGACTTACACAAGCAGATGTAATGTTAAACTCTGATGCGATTTCCCTTAATGTTGGGGCTAGACCATTTTTTTGGTATTCGCTATCAATAAAGTTTAACATTTTTGTCATAAGTTCTTTGTTTTTACTACGCATTGTGTTTCTCCTAAACTCTATTGTTAGCATTTGCTAACGATAGCAATTATACAATACAAATTCTGTTAAGTCAAGTATATCCTAAAAGTTATGACTAAAATCTTATCTTATTTTGTTGAATTTTGTTTTTGAGCATAATAGTTCCTTATCTCTATCTCAATATTGATTAGTAAGTAATTTATATCACTTTTAGGATAGTTCGAGAATTTTGTGCTACCAATTTTGATACATTTTAATTTTCTGTTGCTTTGATTCTTTTCTATAAAAACACCTCCTTTCTCGTCTAGACACGAATACTATAAAGCAACTTCTTCAAGATTGTAAGGAAGAAAGTGTATAGTTTATAGAAAGTAAAAGAAAAGTAAATAGAAAGAAAAAGGAAGTAAATGCCAAAAGTTGCCAAGTAATTAAACTGTGAATTAAGAGAGAAACTTTTTTTCGCTGTTGTTGCTATCAGGAAATCTCTAATCTGTCAAAGGAAAAAATTATTGCTTAAAACTATAATACAAAAAATTATTATGCAATATTTTTTTCTATTTCTTTGACATCTTATTTCTTTCCTGATTTTTTCGAGGTGTCGAAAAAAAGACAAATAAGGAGTTTAAAATGATATTTGGTATTTATTTAGCAAAACAATTTCAAAATTTGGCAAAATATTGTCAAAATCTATTCAAACACTCTACAAAATCTAGTGTTTTGCTTCCTTACAAAAACCAAATAAGCAATATAAACTCTGTATATGAATTTATTTTGGAGGAAAAGAATGAAGACAGCAGTTATTTACGCAAGATATTCAAGTGATAGTCAAACTGAACAGTCTATTGAAGGACAACTTCGTGTCTGCCAACAATATGCACAAAATAATGATATTGTTATTTTAGATACATATATTGACAGAGCCATGACAGGAACAAATGATTTAAGACCAGATTTTCAAAGAATGATTAAAGATAGCAGTAAAAAACAATGGGACTATGTGCTTGTATATAAACTTGATAGATTTTCAAGAGATAAATATGAGATGACTATTCATAAACACACCTTAAAAAATAATGGTGTAAAAATAATTTCAGCTATGGAGAATATACCAGAAGGTCCAGAAGGAATTATACTTGAATCAATGCTTGAAGGCATGAATCAATACTACTCGGCAGAATTATCACAAAAAGTTTTGCGAGGACTTAATGAAAGTTATATCAAAGGACTTTTTACAGGTGGGCATCAAATTTATGGATACGATGTCAAAGATAAGAAAAGCGTTGTCAATTTAATTGAAGCCGAAGTTGTAAAAGAAATCTTTAATAAGTTTGCAAATGGCTATACGGCAGTAGATATAGCCAAAGAATTAAAAGCTCGTGGTATTAGAACTAAAAAAGGAACTTTTATAAACGCATCAAAAATTTACAAAATTATCGCAAATACAAAGTATATTGGGAAAACAGTTCATAGAGGAAATGTTTATACAAATATATATCCAGCAATTATTGATGACTTTACTTGGCAAAAAGTTCAATCAATAAGAAACGCAAATAAACATGTTCCAGGGAAAAAGAAAGATAAGTTTGATTTCATACTTTCAGGCAAACTGATTTGTGGAGATTGTAATACCCTTATGGTTGGCGAAAGTGGAACAGGAAGAAATGGCGAAAAATATTATTACTATAACTGTCTTGGAAAACGAAGGCATAAAAAAGATTGCTCATTTAAAGCAATTCAAAAAGACTATTTAGAAGATTTGGTTATAACTGAAACTTGGAATATGATTTGCAAGGAAAATGGTGTTAAAGAAATATCAAACGCAATTTTCAAAAAACATCAGCAAGCGATGAAAGAAGATACTTTAATAAAGTCCCTTGAATCAAAGAGAGCCGCAGCATTAAAAGCATCTGAAAACCTTATTTCTGCTATTGAGCAAGGAATAATAACAGAACAAACAAAAACACGACTAAAAGAACTTGAATGCCAAATATCACAACTTGATTTTGATATTGAACAAGAAAAACAAAAAGCTTATACCTTTTTAACACCTGACAAAATCGAGGATTATCTTTCAAAAGTAATCTCAGGTGATATTGAAAATCAAACAATAAGAAAAGATATAATCAAAACATTTATTCGTGAAATCATACTTTATAATGATAGAATAATCATAACCTACAACTTTACCGATTTGACTCCTGTAAAAAACCGTGATACAATGTTAAAAGAAGTTGATTCGGTTAAAGAGGAAGTAAACAAGCAGTTAGAACCTGCTTTATTAAAAGGTTCTGTTTCGTATAAAAAGGAATGCTCTCCGCCAACTAACATCTAAATCGACACAAAAACTCGGTTTAGGTTTTAGTTTTATAAGGAGTATTATGTTACAAACTTTGTTAGAAGATTTAAAACAATATAAAGTTAAACAAACTGTTAGACATTGGACCAAAAATGAACTTCTTGTTAATTTTGAAAACGATTATATAAAAGTTATAAGAATTGATTCTTCAAATAAATGGACTGCAGATAAGGATGCAGGTTATATGTCTAAAATGTGGAGTATAATTATTAATATAAAACAAAGGTTTGAAAATCTTGATAATTTTAAGATTTTACAAAATCACATTGACATTAGAATAACTCCTGTTATGTCGGGAAAACTTAAAGGTTATTTTGGAATAAGAATTTATAATATGCGACAAGAACCTGATAGTAATATAATTCTTTCAATATTAAATTTTATTTTTGAAAACAAAAAATAATTTTAACTTATTGCTATTATATATAAAATTCTACCAATATATCAATCATTTCTGGTTGGGGTTTGTTTTGGATTATGTATGGTAGTTTATAAATCTTTGTACTAAATGGAATTTTATTTTCATTAGTCGTTTTGATTGTTGGACTATTAAAATATATTTGCATTTTATCGTCAAATAAGATTATTTGATTTACGATATAGTTTATAAGTAATTGTGGTTCTAGTTTTAAGGCATCGTTAAGATACGTAAGGATGTCTTCTTTTGTTAGTTTAAAATTTGTTTTACTTTTTTCAATTATGATTTGTCTCACAATATCTTCAAGTTTACTTTCAAGTTCAATCATTCTTTTATTGGTGGTATTATTAACAACTCCTTGCTCAACTGCTTTCATAATATTATCTAATGTGTTTTGAGTTTCAACTTTTTCTTTATATAAACTTGATAAGAAAGAGTTGCCACTTTCCATATCTTCTTGCACTTTTAAAATATTAGTTATTATTTTTTTCAATAGTTTGTGGTTTATTTAGTTCTTTAAGCAAAATATCTATAACAAAATTTTCTAATATCTCTTTTCTTAATGTTTGTTTATTGCAATTTGTAGTATGTCTTTTCTTTCCTAAACATTTATAATATCTTCTTTTCTTTCCTTGACTTGTTGTTCCACATTCAGCACTGATTGGCTCGCCACAATATCCGCATTTAAGTTTGTTTCTAAGTAAATACACAACTTCGACACTTCTTTTGCCGTATTTATTTTGATTGGTTTTTTGTCTTACTTTTTCATAAATTTCAGTAGATACAATTTGCGGATACATATTCTCAAAAGTTTGATTATTAAATCTATATATTCCCGAATATTTTTCATTTTTCAATATGTTGTATATTGTATTTCTTGCAAAAGGTCTACCATGATTTAAAATATGCTTGGTTGTTAAATCTGCAATTATATCTTTCACATAAACACCAAGTGCGTATTGCTCATAAATATATCACACAACTTTTGCTTGTTCTTCGTTTATTAAAATCTTGTGATTTTCAACTTTATATCCATAAATTAAATTTCCGCCTGTGAAGTTGCCTTTAAGTCTTGTTTCATTCATTCCACGCTTTACTTTTTGACTTAGTTCTGCTGAATAGTATTCCGCCATACCTTCAAGCAAACTTTCTAAGATTATTCCTTCTGGTGTATCAGGTATGTTTTCCATTGCAGAGAGAAGTTTTACATCATTATCTTTTAGAATCTTCTTATATTTTGCAGTTTCATATTTGTTTCTCGAAAAGCGGTCTAATTTGTAAACAATTATGTTTTGCCATTCTTTGTTAGCGCTATCTTTAATCATTTGCTGAAAATCTGGGTGATTATCATTCATGCCTGTCATTGCTCGGTCAATATATGTTTTCAAAATCAAAATGTCGTTATTCTTTGCATATTGCTCACAAACACGAAGTTGACCTTCAATAGATTGTTCAGTTTGATTATGCGAACTAAATCTCGCATATATTACAGCTCGTTTTTTACTCAAAATATTACTCCTTTTAATTAAACATCTCAAAAACTTGAATCTTTAAAAATCTTGCAATCTTAAAGAGTGCAATTATTCTAAAATTCTCATTATTAGTCATTATTTTATTTAATGTGCTTTGACTAATTTTGCACATCTTACAAAACTTGCTTTTA
Source organism: Candidatus Caccovivens faecavium (assembly GCA_018715545.1). GTDB lineage: Bacteria > Bacillota > Clostridia > Christensenellales > UBA1242 > Caccovivens > Caccovivens faecavium. The sequence goes on from DVLK01000070.1 coordinate 21,116, forward strand.
GACAAGTTATTTTCTTTTATAAAGTTTTCGATCAATTCAGTTTTAATTGTATTT
>DVLK01000071.1 GCA_018715545.1 Candidatus Caccovivens faecavium
AAAAGTTTATCTCCATTTGATAAGTTATCATATATTACAGCCCAATATTTATTTATATTGTCCCTTAATTCCATTGAGTCATTATCATCCGTAATATACTGGGTTAAGTATAAAAGCCGATTTTTTAATTTTTCCAAATTTGAAAGTTGTTTCCCTCGATTATTCATTGTTTCAAATGAAATTCTAACATCAAACTTATCCCCTTCAATATAATAGACTGTAAAAACAAAATTTTCGACTATATCTATCAGATTTTCTTCAATCTCTTTTATATCAAGTTTATTCAGTCTTGATTGTAACTCGTCACAAGCCTTTTTTATATAATTTGAATATTTATCTTTTGCCAGCACTGATTTGTTATTCTTGTATACATACTCCACAAAAAAATCTTTTGAATCATCTTCTCTTAAATTGCTATATGAAAATGAATATTTATTGCCATTTAATTTCAGCATGTCTCTGTATTCATCTAATTTATAGAAGTTTTTATCCTCTTTTTCTATCATTCTAATCATAGTAACAATTATAATTATTAAAGAAGTGATTCTTTGTTGTCCATCCACAATATAAAACAAATTTTTGCCAGAAAGTTTTTCATCACGCTTTACATCGTCATCATGACACTCATTTATGGTTATCATTGAAAGATAGTATTGTTTATTTTTTTTAGCAATATTTAACTTATAATTCTTAATATCATCTAGTAATGTAATAAATTCCTCATCCCAAGCAAACCCTCTTTGATAATCAGGTATCATAATATAATCGTCTTTACCATCAAGCAAATCTTTCATACTAAACAAAGTGTTTTTAATTAGCTCATTATTTTTATTCCTTTTCATTTATTCTTCTCCTTTTTATAATTTTTTCTCATTGTGTTTATCTTGTTTATAACTTCGTCTCTTGTCTCTTTTGGTGAGATCAATTCTATTGTTTCGCCATATTGCAAACACCAATAAATTAGTGCTTGTTCATTCACTTTGACATCAGCATACAAAATGTTGTCTTTCATATAAAATCTGGCATTCTTTCCAAACCATTCGGCAATATACTCGGCAGAATATTCATTTAATATCTTCAATGTTGCATCAACCGTTTTATTGTGGAACATATAGATGTTTTGGTTGGCATAATCTGCCATATCAACACCATTTTCGCAATTTTTTAGTTTTGTAATAGGCTTGACCGGTGAGTCTAAGATTTTGATATTTGATATAAGTTCAACCTTGTAGTTTGCAATATCATCAAAATAGTCAAGATTGCACACAAGATAATATCTGCCCTGATTGTTTATCATAAAATATGGATTGATCACATAGCGTTTTTGTTTTTTCTTTTCATGCTTTTCTTTGTCAAAATAAAAACGGTTATAATTGAATTCCACCTGTTTGCCATTTTCAATGGCCTCGTTTAAGATATCAATCGTATAAAAAAGTTGTTTTTGGTCTGTTCTTACTATTTGGTCAGATTTGTAGATATATTTATATCTTCTTCTTTCATATTCGCTTAAAAAATTCGAAAGTTTTTGCGACAATTTTCTTGAATGAGTGCTATCAATAGACTTGCTTGAAAAAACTGCATCCACCAAATATGAAATTTCACTTTTTTCAAACTCGCGCTCGCCTAAATAGCAACCATTCCTTGTTTTTACAATATCAAATCCAAAATCTATCAAACTGTCGATGGTTGCGCCCACGGATTTCCTTTCAAGTTCCAAACCAAACCTATTATATAGTTTTTGAATTATTTGTTCTTGTTTTAATGGATGATTTTCATCGCTACTTTCCTTTAAAGCTTCTAAAATGCAAAGTGGCGAAAGTTTTTTATTATTAGACAACATTTTCTTCTCCATTTTTATTATAACATACATCTAATAATTCTCCAAAGTTTTAACTATGAAAACCTATAGAAAATTTATTTGCACCAATAACCGGAATTTCAATGTCTTCTGGCAATATTTCTCTCATTTTCGGAGTGTAGAGCAAGTTGTTATTTACAAGTCTTGTTGCCTGTTTCATTCTTGCCTTTTCAAGCAAACTTCTTATAAATCTTCCATTACCAAAATTTCTGTCGTCCATATTATTTTTAACAATCTCTCTTATCTTATCTAAGCATTGTGAAATATCCACATCCATCTTTTTGGCATATAATTTTGCAATCTCAGTCAGTTCGTCTTCACTATAATTTGGAAATTCCACTTCAAACGCTATTCGACTTCTAAGTCCGGAATTTTTATCTAAAAATTTTTGCATCTCCTTTTTGTAGCCTGCAAAAATCACAACAGTATCCTCACGATTGTTCTCCATTTCCTGAACGATTGTGTTTATTGCTTCGTCACCATATAGTCCGTCTCTACCGTCACAAAGTGAGTATGCCTCATCAATGAAGAGAACATTCCCAATTGCCTGTTTGAAAAGTTCCTTGACCTTTGGTGCCGTTCCGCCTACAAATTTGCTTACAATGTCCGCTCTACCAACTTCAATCAATCTTCCGGTTGAAAGTAAATTTTCTTCCTTCATAATC
>DVLK01000072.1 GCA_018715545.1 Candidatus Caccovivens faecavium
TTTAATGAAAAAGGATTGAAAGATTGAACAGCATATTCGCCTTTGTAATCTTTTAATAAAGCAATAACTTTTTGTTCTAACTTACCAACTTTAAATTGATTTTTAATTTCAATTAAAAGTGGGGTTCTGCCATTAACTAGCTTTAAAACCTCTTCAAAAGTTGGAATATGCTCTTTGCTGTTTCCAAGTTTTAAAACTTTTAAATCTTCTTTATTTAAAAATTTTATATACCCATCGTTTCCTGTCATACGCGATAGTGATTCGTCATGAAAAACGACAACAGTGTCATCGGCAAGTAGTTGAACATCGAGTTCAATTGCATAGCCGTTTTCTACAGCTTTTTCAAAGGCACTTAGTGAATTTTCTGGACTTACCTTATCGTGAAGTCCTCTATGCGCGATAGGCGTTTCCACAAGCCATGATTTAAAAATATCTTCCATATCCTCTCCGTTTTTCGTAATTAAATATATTTTATTTTAATAAAGTTATTTTTATTTGTCAAATATTTTACTAGAAAATCTATTCACTCTTTTTTGTAAATGCATTTAAAGTATTAAGCCTTTCGATAGCATCAGCTTTGCTTTCTTCAAGCATTTTTTCTGCTTCCTCTTTTTTGAGTTCCTTAATTGCTGAGTAGCGTGTTTCGCTATTTAAAAAGTCCTCATATTTCATAAAATCACTTTTACTGTCGATGTGAACAATTCCTTCATTAGGATTATATCTCACAAGTGACCAGTAGCCAGCCTCCACAGCTTTCTTCATTTCTTGCATGGTGGTTGACATGTCAAAGCCATGATTTACACAAGGTGAGTAGGCGACAATTATGCTTGGTCCGTTGTACGCTTCCGCTTCCTTAAATGCTTTGATACATTGGTTCATGTCAGCGCCAAGGCTAACGCTTGCTACATAGCAGTTTTTAGAGGCGATGGCGAGAGATACTAAATCTTTTTTCTTTGTCTTCTTACCAGCACTTGCAAATTTAACCATAGCTCCACGCGGAGTTGACTTACTTGCTTGTCCGCCAGTGTTAGAGTAAACTTCGGTATCTAAAACTAAGATGTTGACATTTTCATTGCCATTTATTACATGGTCAAGTCCGCCATAGCCGATGTCATAAGCCCAGCCGTCACCACCGATTATCCAAACACTTTGGTCAGGGTTGGTGTAGTTAGTGCCGAGTTTCATGCCAAGTCCAAATTCGGCATTGTCCTCAAATAGACTATTTGCCCATGCTGGACCTCTGCCATTTTCATCTTTGAAATATGGGCATGAAGGGAACGAACCTCCATAAATACTTGAACAGCCTGTTGCGTTGGCGATTAACATCTTCTCACCAAAAAGCATGGTTGCAAGTTTGATGTAAGGTGTTTCACCACATCCACCGCATGCACCAGAAAAACCAAAATAGCAATCTTTAAATTGCAAGCCCTTTGGAAAGTCTGTGGAGAATGGAGTGTTTTTTTCTGTTTTCAAAGTCTTGCAAAAAGCGTAGTTTTTCTTTTCTTCCTCTAAGATTTCATTTGCCATGTGCATAACAAGAGCTTTATTTTTGCTTGGGCAAACATTGGCACACACACCACATCCTGTGCAATCCTCAGGGGATACTTGCACACGATACAAGTAACCATTCATGCCAAACGCTTTGGCAAATTCCACTTCTTCCATTGTTTCAGCTTTAACAAGCACAACTTTTATGGCGTTATGTGGGCAGGAAAGAATACATTGACCGCACTGAATGCAGTTCATTGGAATGTATTTTGGGAGGTGGCTAGCAAATCCGCGCTTTTCAAAATCTGCCGTTCCTTGTGGCACTATACCTCTTTTGTCAAACTTGGAAACAGGGATTTCATCACCTTGTAAGCGCTCGATTTTTTTCATGATAGATTGATAAAATTTATCATCTATATTCTTGGTGTTCATATCACTACCTAATGGCGAGAGTGATTTAACATTTACCTCTTCAATATTTTCCACTGTTTTTGCCATGGCTTTTAAGTTTTTATTTACAACGCTTTTTCCTTTTTTGCCATAGGTTAATTCAACATATTTTTGAATTTCCTTATAGGCTATGTCAAAATTAATGATATTGGAAACTTTAAAGAGTGCAGTTTGCATTATTATATTAATTTTATTGCCAAGACCTGCATTTTCAGCTATTTTTTGAGCATTAAGACAATATACCTTTGCATTTTTTTCTTTTAAAATGCGTTTGTAGTAACTAGGCAATACTTTGTCTATCTCATCAGCGCTAAATACTGTATTAAATAAAACAATACCACCTTTTTTTAAGCCTTCAAGGCAATCATAGCGATGTACGAAGGAAAAGTTGTTTATAGAAATAACATCACATTCGTGAACTAGGTAGGTGCTTTTTATCGGCGTGTCGCTTACGCGAATATGTGATTTTGTTAAGCTACCTGACTTTTTGCTGTCATATTCAAAGTAGCCTTGGACAAATTTATCAAGCTCTTCACCAAGAATTTTGATGGTGCTTTTGCTAGCCGAAACAGTGCCGTCTGAGCCAAGTCCATAGAATTTCATTTGGAAATTTTTTGTTTTTGGTGCGTATATAGTTTTAGGTAGCGAAGAGGCACTTACATCATCATCTATGCCAACAGTGAAGTTGTCTTTCAATGCTTCGAAGTTCTTAATAACTGACGCTACCATGTCTGGCGTAAAGTCCTTTCCGCCAAGTCCATATCGTCCACCTAGCACTTTCACACTGCTTCCAGCAAGGGCACTAGTTACATCAAGAAATAGAGGATCGCGCGCACCAAATTCTCGCGTTCTATCAAGAGTTATAATAGTTTTAATTGTTTTAGGAAGAATATTTTTAAAGTCGTTATAGCCGAAAGGACGATAAAGATGGACTTTTACAAGGGCGGTATCATTAAATGCCTTATCGGAGAGTACCTCTTCAATACATTCGCATGATGAGCCCATGCTGACAATGACATTTTGAGCGTAATTTTTACCAACATATTCAAAAGGAGCGTATTTTCGCCCAACAACTTTGTAGAAATCCTTTAAAATACCTTTTAAAATTTCAGTAACACGGTCATAGCTAGGGCTTGATGCTTCTCTATTTTGGAAAAAGACATCAGGATTTTGAGAAGAGCCTTTTTGATATGGAGAAGCTGAGTTCATAGAGCCATTCTTAAAATTTTTTATTTCCTTTGTAGGTAATAGTGCTTTTATCTTTTCATCGTCAATAATGTCAATTTTTTGTATCTCATGTGAAGTTCTAAACCCGTCAAAAAAATGAACAACTGGCAAGGATGTTTTAAGAGCTAATATATGAGCAATTAAAGCAAAATCATGTGCCTCTTGCACAGAATTTGAGCATAAAAGAATTGCGCCAGTTTGTCTTATTGCCATAACATCGCTGTGGTCGCCAAAAATAGAAAGGGCGTGTGTGGCAATTGTTCGGGCGGCAATATGAAGAACACCAGGCAGATGCTCGCTAGCCATTTTATATAGGTTAGGTATCATAAGTAAGAGGCCTTGGCTTGAAGTGAAAGTGGTCGATAGTGCCCCAGTAGATAGACTTCCATGCATAGCTCCACTAGCTCCGCCTTCTGACTGCATTTCAACAAGTGTTGGAAGTTTGCCAAAAATATTTTTCTTTCCCTTACTTAATTCTCCATCGCAATATTCTGCCATAGGTGATGATGGGGTAATAGGATAAATAGGAATTACCTCAGAAAGTTTATAAGCAATCATACCGACTGCGGTATTTCCATCAATAGTTTTTTTCATATAATCTCCTTTTGAATAATTTTAAAATTTTAAGATTTTTTTGTCAAATAAATATTATATTTAAATTATAATTATTTAATATTAATCCATAAAATTGAAGTTGATTAATACAAATTTTAAGTGAATTTTATATATAAATTTAAAACTATTTACAATTTTAAATTTTTTAGCTATAATAACTGTATGGAAAGAAAAATATTGATGATTGTGGAATATAATGGCACAAATTTTTATGGCTGGCAAAAGCAGAAAGGCAGGCGCACTGTGCAAGGTGAACTTGAAGAAAAGATTATGTTATTGACAAAAGAAAAATGCACTGTTGAAGGGAGTGGTCGCACAGATAAAGGCGTTCACGCTTTAAATCAGGTTGCAACTGTGACAATCTCTTCTAAAATACCGCTAGCAAATTTTAAAATAGCGCTTAATAAGCTCCTTAGTGACGATGTTGTTGTGAAACGGGTAAAAATATGTAAAAATGATTTTCATCCACGCTTTGATGCCAAAAGAAAGACCTATGAATATGTTGTTGACATCTCAAAAACAAGGCGGGCAATCGACTATAATTTAATTACATACTATCCATATAAGGTTGATTTTGAGCGTATGAAAAGGGCTTCCACGCTTTTTATAGGTAAACACAACTTTAAAGCGTTTTGTTCGGCTCACGCCAATGTTTCAAGCTATGAACGAGAAATTTTTGAGTTTAAAATATCAAAACAAGGTAACAGAATCAAGTTTTTAATAACGGGGAATGGCTTTTTATATAACATGGTTCGCATAATAGTTGGCACACTTTTGAACATTGAAAAGATAGGCGAAGAGAATATTTTGAAGGCGTTTGAAAGCAGTGACAGAAGCTTGACGGGAAAAACTATGCCACCAAATGGACTGTACTTAAAAAAAGTTGAATATCTTGATAAAAATGAATAAAGCCTATTGCAAAATACTTTAAAATGTGATAAAATATAGCCGTAACTATAAAAGTGAGGGGATTATGATTTTAAGAATTTCATTAAATAACGAACATACTTATAGAGATGAATTTGGTAATGTTGGTAAATTTCTCTTTAAGGATGAAATTACAGGGGAAAGTGTGGCTGTAAACATGAAAAGTATGGATGAAAAAGTTTTATTGGACGATTATGATGTTGAAGCTTGTGCTAATCTTATAAAAATTTGTCCAGAAATTTATACAACTTTACCTAATAAGGTTGTAGCAAGCAAAGCAAATATTAAAAGACTTTATAAAGAAGCAAGTCAAAGCGTGCTTGATTATTTGACCAAGAAGAATGCTGGCTTACATGAGATTATGAGAGCGGAAAATCATGCAGAAAGCATAAGATTAAAAAAAGAACATTATCTAAAACGAATTGGAGAAAGTGTTTTAGATGATGACGATGAAGTTCAAAAGCAATAAAGTTAATATGATGATAAATAAAAATTAAACAAGATATGGTGGTGCTATGCTTGCATACTACTCTATATCTTGTTTTTGTGTGTATTGTTTAAAGTTGTTTTATAGCACATTTTGAATTTTGTTTTTATATTTGAATGCATATTCAATATTCTTTTGGTGTGTTTTATCTATCTTATTACTTCCATGTGTTTTAGAATTTTTAAAATGCAGACATAGGTGACCATTTAAGTTATTTTCACCTTTATTTTCTCCATGAGGAAAACCTGAAAGGCTGGCGCACAAAAAGACATTGTCGGAATATTCGATATATACAGGTCGTCTATTCCAAGAGAGATTGTTGTCGTAAATTTCGTATAGTAGCATTGTATTATTGCTGTCGATAGTTTCAATGTCTGCATGATTTTTGCCTCCAATGCGTTCAATCATTATGCTAATACCACTTTTTATATCTATAAGGCGATATGGTGTGTAACATTCTAAAATAGCATTTGCAACTTCCCAATCAACTGCTAAAACTTTGATTTCGTTATCTGTTTCAACTGATATTTCACTCTCTTTAAGATTGGAAATTTCTACCATGTTTTTATCTGTGATATTTGTGTAGGAGGAGAATATCGGATATGGAAAAAGGCAGGCAAATGTACTTGCTGACAGCGCAAATATAAGTAGATAAATTAAAAGTCGTTTATGCATAAGCTTAGTTTGTTGCAATTTTATTTTTTAATACCAAACAAAAAAAAGTAGAAAAATTATGCTTTTTTTTGCAAAAAAAGTGTATTTTGATGTAAATTTTATTATTTTTTTACTATCGTGTAGATTATTCATAAACCAAGCCGTGTTTTTTAGATCCTTCGACGACGGAACGGCAAGCGTTCCTGCTCAGGATGACAGAACCTGGCGGAAATAAGAAATAAAAAAGAAAAAATAAAAATTGTGGATTGTTTTATATATTTAATTATCATGCCTATACTTGTCATTCTGAGCAAGGGAGCGAAGCGAGCGCTGTCGAAGAATCTCATAAACCAAACTTTTTCTCTTAGATAATTTTATAGTAAATCATACAAGTCTATTTTTTCTTATTTTAACATAAAATTTTCTTATGAAAAAAGTTTGGACAACTGTTTTTTTACTATTTGGCACTATTGTTGGTTCTGGATTTTCTAGTGGTAAAGAAATTCTAGTTTTTTTTAGTCGTTTTGGTGAACTGTCCTATTTATATATAGTAATTGCTTGCGTTTTGTTTTTTATTCTTTTTTATCTTTTCCTCTCAAAGGGAAAGTTTGTTATAGAAAAACTTGAAAAACTAAAAATAGTGAATGTTATTTTGATATTTATATCTATCGTGTTTACCGCTTCCATGTTCGCTGGGCTTAAAAGTTTATTTATATTTTCAAATTCTATATTATATATAATACTTTGCGCTATACTTCTATCATTTACCGTTTTCATCACGCTAAGAGGAATGAAAGCTCTTGAAAAAGTGACGCTTATTCTGATGCCTATATGCGTCTTTATATTTTTATCTGTTCTTATTTATATATGTTTTCAAAATCCAGAGTTTACAGTGCAAGCAAAAAGTCCATTTGGTTACTTTTATTGTCCGCTTTATGTGGCGTTAAATTTTTCAACAAGCACCTTCATTGTCAGTAAGGCGGGGAGGGAGTTAAATAAAAAACAGACTTTTTTAGTCAGTCTGTTTTCGTCGTTGCTTCTTTTAGCTTTTCTTTTGTTTGCAAATTTTGCTCTAAGAACGCATGTTGACAGTCATTTTGCCGATATGCCTTTTCTATACCTTTGCAAAGACAGCCCATTTTTCTTTGTACTTTGCTATTCTGTCATTTTGATTGGCTGTGTTACAACACTGTTTTCGCTTTGTTTGACAATAAAGTCTTCTGTCGATGGAATGTTTAAAGGTGAAGTGCTAGGTATTATTATCGCTATCTTTTTACCTTTTCTTATTAGTGAATTAGGTTTTTCTGAGATAGTTTCAAACTTATATCCACTTGCCTCAGTGCTTGGTATATGTGAACTTCTATTTTTTATATATTCGTTCAAGCAGGCTGACAAGAGAGTAGATGACAAATGCCAGAATACAAAGCACAAAGGTCGCGCTCATCACTAGGTCGATTTTGAATATCTGTCCACCATATACAATAAGATAACCAAGTCCTGCTTTGCTTGTAAGATATTCACCCATAATGCTTCCAACGAAACTCATGCCGACATTGATTTTTAATACCGATATAAAGTCTTTCATAGATGACGGCAAGACAAGCTTCCATAAAATTTGGAGTTTATTAGCGTTCATACTTTTAAGTAATAAAATCTTTCCTTCGTCGCAGTTTATAAATGAGGACAGCATAGTCATAGTTGTGATGACAATGCAGATAAGCACGCACATTAAAACTATGGCATTTGTCCCAGAACCTACCCAGAGTATGATGACTGGTCCTAAGGCAATTTTCGGCAAAGAATTTAAAACAACAATGTATGGTTCAAAAATTCTTCGCACTTTTTCATTCCACCATAGAAGCACTGCGATTAAATAGCCTAACACTGTGGCAATAAAAAAGCCGATTAGTGTTTCATAGAGTGTTACAAAGGTGTGGTGAAAGAGAGTGCCTGAGGCTATCATGTCACCAAGTTGAGCAATTATTCTTGATGGGCTGGAAACAAAAAAAGGGTCCATAACTTTTGTGTAAGTCAATAATTCCCATAGTCCTAAGAAGGCGACTAAAACAAAAATGCGAAAAAAGATGACAATGAATTTATCTTGTCGTAATTTTTTCACATATTTTTTGTGTGAAAGTGAAAAATTAACTGTTTTCGCTTGTTTCTTCATTTGTTAGTTCTCTCCATATCTTTTCAAAATAGCCACTAAAAGATGAATCCTCTCTCTTTCTTAAAGGCGTTTCGCCTTTGAGATTTAATTTTATTTCATCCTTTACGCGAGCGGGTCTTGAAGTAAGCACTATTATCTTGTCACTCATAGAAATTGCTTCTGAAATGTCATGAGTGACAAGTATAGCTGTCTTCTTTTCACTCTTTATTATCTCATATACATCGTCGCATAATGTTAGGCGAGTTTGGAAGTCAAGTGCAGAGAAAGGTTCATCTAATAGTAATAGCTTTGGTTCTAAAACAAGCGTGCGAATGAGTGCAACGCGTTGCCTCATACCTCCACTAAGAGAGCGTGGCTTTTTGTTCTTAAAGTTGTAGAGGCTATACTTTTTTAATAATTCTTCGGCAAATGCTAACTTTTCGTCAAGATTCTTTGGCTTTTGTAGTTCAAGTCCTAGGGTGATATTTTTCCATACTGAGCGCCACTCAAAGAGCATATCGCGCTGAAACATATACCCTATTTTTTTTGTATCTATCTTATTCGACCCGTCTAAGATAACTTCGCCAGAGCTTGGTTTCAAAAGTCCAGCGATTAGGGAAAGTATTGTGGTTTTACCACAACCGCTAGGACCAACTATTGAAATGAACTCTTCTTCATTGACATTAAAGCTAATATTATCTAGGGCGAATATCTCATCATCTTTTGTTTGATAAAAATATTTTACATTGTCGAATTTTAAAATTTCGTTCATCTTTTTCCTCTACAAATACATTTTATTATCTCTATATTTTTTTGTGAATAAATGACATAAAAACTTGAAATGCCATATTTTGAAAACTAAAATTTAGGTGAAAGTTGCTAAAAGGAGGTTATGTGGAGGATTTAAAGAAAGCTCTTTTGAAAAAAGCTCTTGGCTTTTCTAGTGATGAAATTGTGGAGGAATATTCCCTTGATGAAAGCGGAAATTCCATTCTTAACAAGCGCAAGGTAACAAAAAAATATAACCCACCCGACATAAGCGCAATGAAAATTTTGCTAGAAAAAGAGGATTTAACTGACGATAAACTTTCACACATGACATTATCAGAATTAAAAAAAGAAAAAAGGCGACTTTTAAAACAATTAAAGGAGGAAGAAGAGGAAAGTGAAAGTTGAAAAATGTCGTCATACGGTCAAGTGTGACGCGGATGGTTGCAAAAATTTGGCTGACTACTATATCACAACGCGCGGATTTATTAAAAATGAGTTTGCTTTTTGTGAAGCTTGCTTAAAGGAATTATATGCGGAATTAGCCAAACTTTTTGTGCCTAGGGCCATTGAGTCGCACTTTAAGCCAGATAGGGTGGTTAAAAGGAGAAAAAATGAAAAATGATATTGTAAAAGAAGTTTTAGAGGATTTCCAAAATCGTGTCTTAGAGCGCAAAAGCTATGAAACACAATGGAAGCTTAACATGAACTTCTATATGGGAAATCAATTTTGTAGTATTGGTTTTGGTGGACTTGTTGAAGACGCTGATAGACAGTATTTTTGGCAGGAACGGGAAGTTTTTAATCATATAGCGCCAAAAATTGATATAAGACTTGCCAAGCTTTCTGCCATCAGGCCAAAGTTATATGTTGTGCCAGCTTCAAGTGATGAACGAGATGCCTACACAGCAAAGCTCTCTAAAAAGATTTTAGATTCTGTTTCTGCAAAATATAACCTATCACAAAAAATCAATCAAGCAACAAAGTGGAGTGAAATTTGTGGAACAAGTTTTTATAAAATTTTTTGGAACAGCAATCTTGGACAAGTGGTTGCGATAGAAGATAGTGGAAGAAAAATAAAGGCGGGAGATGTTGACATAGCGGTATGCTCTCCATTTGAAATATATCCAGATTTCACAACTTGCGAAAATTTAGAGGACTGTCAAAGCATTATTCATGCCAAAGCGTATTCAGTGGAAGAGATAAGACAGATGTATGATGTAGATATTGAAGGAAGAGATATCAATGTTTTCTCTCTTGATAGTTCATTTTCTACTGGCGGACTTGGCTACAACGGCATAGGAACAAAAGTGGGCGAAAGCACAAAAAGGAATGCTGGACTTGTTATTGAAAAATACATTCGTCCAAACGAGGATTTTCCAAATGGCAGGCTGATAATTATCGCAGGTGATAAACTTGTTTTTGATGGCGAACTTCCATACATCAATGGTGTCGATGGCAAACGCGATTTTCCTTTTATTAAGCAGGTAAGCTGTGATGAAGTGGGTGCGTTTTGGGGCAAAAGCTTGATTGAAAGGTTGATACCAATTCAGCGTGCCTACAACGCTGTCAAAAATCGAAAGCATGAATTTTTGAATAGATTGACACTTGGAGTGCTTGCTGTTGAAGATGGGAGTGTCGATATTGAAAATTTAGAAGAAGAGGGCTTAGCACCAGGAAAGATATTGGTTTATAGACAAGGCGCGAATGTTCCTACATATTTAGATAATGAAAGCTTGCCAACCGATTTTGAAAAGGAAGAGGAAAAGTTGCTTGAAGAATTTACCTCTTTAAGCGGAACTTCTGAAATGGGCGACATGACCACAGTTTCAGCCACTATGAGTGGTGTGGCATTGGAACTACTTTTAGACGAAAATCAAACGCGTCTTTCTTTTACTACTGACAGTATAAAAAGTGCCATCAAACAGATAGGCAAGCACTTACTTCGTCTTTACAAACAGTTCGCAAATATTCCAAGACTTGCCAAAATCGTTGGAGAGAATGGTATGCCTGAAATTTTCTATTTTAAAAGCAGTGATATTTCAAGTGATGATGTTCAGTTCGAAACAGAGTCCGAGGGCGCAGACACTTTGACGCAAAGGAGAAATATGATTTACACATTGCTTGATAAAGGGCTTCTATCCGATGAGGAAGGCAAGATAAGCCAAAGTGTAAAATCAAAAATTTTAGAAATGATTGGCTTTGGTAATTGGGAAAATTCTCAGGATTTAGATAGTTTGCATATTAGGCGTGCTGATAACGAAAACATCGCTATGCTGGATAATGGTGAGGTTAAAGTTAAGTCCATTGATGACCATAATCTCCATATAAATGAACATATTGCATATATGCTTTCAGGAGAGTATGAGAAAAATGCCACAGAAAAAGTTGAAAAAATTTTTCTTAAACATATTGAAGAACATAAAAAAATTTTGAAGGAAGGTGAATGATATGGATGAAGAAAAGTATTGGGAACAACCAGAAGATTTAACTTTGGACAGTTTAGAGGCTACGGAAGGTACAGCCGAAACTCTTGACGCGCCAAAAGAATTGGAAGGCTCCCTAGAACAAGTTGAAGAGCAAAAGAGCGAAGCGGAAAACGGCGAAGCAGTAGGAAAATTTAAAGATGTAAATGCGCTACTTGAAGCATACAACAACTTGGAAAAAGAATTCACTAAAAAATGCCAAAGACTATCCGCGTTAGAGAAAGATAAGATAGAGGAAGATGAAGCGCTTGACAAGCAAGTAGATGAAAAACTTTCTTTATTCCTTTCCACTAATGGCGAGGCAACTATGTATAAGGATGAACTTTTACAAAGGGTAAAGAATAGTGATAGTCTAAAAAAAATGGACGATCCATTCGGTTATGTTTGGGCAGAAATGGTATTTGACAAAATTAAGAACCAAAAGGCCGATGCGACTGTCAAAAACTACATTTTAGGTAATAGTGACCTTAAAAATGCAGTTATAGAAAACTATATAAATCAATTAGCGGAAAATAAGTCGCCAGTCATCATATCTTCAAAGGGAAATAGAGTGGCAAATGTTGCCACTCAAAATCCCTCTACTTTAAATGATGCTAAGAAATATCTTATAGACTTACTTTCCTAAAAGGAGTAAAAAATGGTAACTTTACAAAGTGCAGAGAACGCGCTTAAAAATGTCTATTTAGGTGTTGTTGCCAACCAGTTAAATACTGCGGCTAATCCACTTCTTTCTATGATTAAGCGTTCAACAAATAACATCTATGGTAAGGAAATTAGAAAAGCAGCACCAGTCGGCATTAATGGTGGTATCAGTGCAGGGGATGAGGACGGAAAACTTCCTGACGCGCATTCCACTCAATATGTTCAATTTGTTGCAGAGCTTAAAAACCTCTACGGTAAGTTAGAGATAAGTGATAAAGCGTTACGCGCAACATCTAACAACATCACAAGCTTTGTCAATCTTTTAAATGATGAAATGGAAAGATTGATTGAAGCAAGCAACTTCAATCTTGGTAGGATGTTGTATGGAAAGGGTAATGGCGAACTCGCAGCTGTTGAAACATACAATGAAACTGACGGATATATTCAATTAACAACAGTAGCTAATGTAATTGAGGGGATGGCTGTAAAAGTTTCGTCAGTGTCAGATGGTACTATCAGCGATTCAGCTCCTAACTTTATAATTCAGTATGTTGATAGAAAAACAAGAAGAATTTACACCGACATTAAAAAATATCAAAATAATAGTATTGGAGCTGGCTCTAAGGTATATGTACAAAATTCTATGAACAAAGAGATAACAGGTATTGATGGAATATTCTCAAATAGCACACTTTATGGACTTACAAAAACAGACTATAAGTGGCTCAATCCTTACCTTTCAACTACAACATCTTATATTTCTGACAACTTAATTCAGTCTGTTATTGATGAACTTGAAGAAGTAGCAAATTCAAAGGTAAACCTTATCTCTACTACGAAAAGCGTTAAAAGATTATATCAAGAATATCTTGCAGCTTACAGAAGAAATATAGATATCACTGAACTTGCTGGTGGATACAAGACAATGACATACAATGGCATTCCAGTGATAGGAGAGAAATTTGTTCCAAATAATACAATGTATCTTCTTAATACTGATGACTTTACAATGTATGAAATGTGCGATTGGAAGTGGCTTGAAGATGAGAGCGGAAGAATTTTGAAACAAAATCCTGGTTACCCAACCTATTCAGCTACGCTTGTTAAATATGCAGAACTTCTATGCGAAAGACCAAACGGACAAGCTAAAATTAGCAATATTGCCACAACTCTCACTCCACCAGAAAGTGCCGGTTAAAATATAATTTCGTAAAAGGAAAAATATATGAAAAAATCATTTGAAATTTATAGCGACTGTTTAGATATTGTTAAAAGGCTCAAAGAGATAGACAAAGACTATTTCGTTGTGTTTAACTTGGAAAGAAAAACTTTTGAGTTACATAATCGGGCGCAAGAAAGAGATACTTTTTGCTTAACCTTACCTTATGATACGCTTGATGAGCGTGCTATCTTTTTAACAAAAAAAACTTTATCTAAAAAGCGTGATGAACTATTTAAAGAAATTGAAGAGGAAAATGCTAAAAACTTAAAATCTAAATGTCGCCAAATTTTAAATGATGCGGAGGCAAGGTTATATGAAAGTTAAAGATTTAGTTATTTATACCTCTCTATTTATTGGCGAAAAAGAACTCGCTTCAAAATTAGAGGACAATACCTCATTAACTCAAAGGGAGCAAGAGCGGGTTACAACAATGGTCAGATGTTATAATCTTGTCAATCAAGAGATAGCATCTGACTATCTCCCTTTTTTATATACTGAAAATATTGATGTTAACAATTCTATTTTGAATTTTTCTGACCTTTCTAAGACTATAATTAATGTTTATGAAGTGAAGGGAAATCTAAATATAAATATTCGCTATAAGAGATACCCTGAGTATTTGCAAATTTTTGGACATGCGAAAAAAATCACTTACTCATATCTTCCAGATGAACTAGAATTAGATGATGATGTGGAGTTTTTTAATGGCTTGTCACAAAGAATATATGCTTATGGTATGGCTAGTGAATATCTCTTGTGCGATGGGCTAAGCGAAGATGCCGAGATATGGGAGGAGCGTTTTAAAGAAAGTCTATTTGTGCTTTCGCGTAAGCGTAGTGAGGTTCGCTTGCCAAAGAGGAGATGGCTTTGATTTTTTATAAAAACATCAAAAAACACAAAAAAACAGAAGAAAAGAACATCACTTTTTCAGTTTTTGGCGAAGGATTGATTTCTAATGAAGATGATTTAATTTCTAAGCCAAATGAATGTAAAACATTTTATAATTTTTCTCCACTTGATGGGGCATTAAAAACAGGACTCGGATTTAAGGAGTTGGAAGTTCCAGCAAGTGAAGATAATTTAGACTCCGTTCATCCATTTAATTTAAGTCAAAAAAACATCACAGAGATTAGAACGATTGATTTTTTTAGATATCTTGATATAGAAGATGATCGATATTACTATCATCTTATTATAATGGACCAGCAGGACCAACTTTGGACGCTACTTTTAATTGATCTAGCTGACGGAGAACCTTTAACAAAATCCTCTTTGTTTTTTACCAACTTAATTTCAACTTGTCCGTATCGTATAGGAGAATATGATTGCTTATTGTATTTCACAAAAACTGGCATGATTTTTGCGAGTGCTTATCAAACAGAAAAATTCATTGATGTTCCAGCACTACTCTCTTGCGTGGTGCATTATGGAAAAGCGTTTGGTATCACAAACAAAAATAGGAATGAACTTATCTATCAGTCTAATCTTGATATAAGAGAGTGGACGGGTGATGATGGAAGCGTAATTGAATTTTTGGATTCTATGGGTGCTTTTACAAAACTTGTTGTATTCAATGATTACATCTATTTATTTAGAGAAAATGGCATAACAAAAATTTCGGCATATTCTTCTAAGGATGAATTTTCTTTTACTCATCTATATCTGTCCTCTTCCAAAATTTACGAAAAGTCAGTTTGTGTTTGCGGGGAGGTAATATACTTTGTGACGCGTGACGGACTATTTTCTTTCAACGGAACATCAGTAAGCAAAATTTGTGAAGAATATGACCACTTTTTTAAAAACTTAGATAATACTAACTGTTCGGCATGTTGTATGGACGGAAAGTACTATCTGGCAACCAAATGCAATTTCAATGACGATGCTAGTGTTGGTTGTGAAAGTTCTACCTATATAAACAATGTGCTATTTGAAGTTGATATAGAAACTAAAAAAGTGGATGTGTTACGCGGAGTAGATATTAAAAAAATTATTGCTATTGACACACCTTATTATAGTAAAGTTGTGGCGTGCTTTAATGGTAGCAACATAAACAAATTAGGCGAGCTTGTGCATAATGGAAAAATCTTCACCTCTGTAAATAATAAAAGTTGGAGTTCGTTTGTTACAGACTTAGGTTATAAAGGTAAAAATAAGAAGATAAAAGAAATTATTTTAAACACGAGCTATCCTTGTGAAGTTGAAATAATCTCTGATATAGAAACAAAAACATATTCTTTTGATGGTAGTGCTAAGGAACAACGCGCGTTAGCTTCTGTTAACGGGAAAAATTTTCAATTTATCTTTAAAACAGACGAAGAAAACAGCCATATCTCAAAACCGATGATTGTGTTTGATGTAATATCGTGAAATTGATTTATAGAAAATATCTTAATTTTTATAATTACAAACTTTTTTACTTAAAAGGGGAAGATGTTATGATTGATAAAATTTTAAGTTTAAAAGAAAGATGTGGTGACCTATGGAATTATGGAAAGAGATAATAAGCATTGTTGTGAGTAATGGTGTGTTTGCTGTGTTGTTTGTTTGGCTATTCCTTTATCAACTAAAAGACTCTTCAAAGCGTGAGCAGAAGTATCAAGAAACCATTGAAAAACTTACCACAAGTTTAAATGTGCTTGATGAGGTAAAGGAGCAGGTGAGTGATATTAAGCATTACTTAAAATGTGAGGAGGATGAAGATGAAGAAGCTGTTTGAAAGAATGAAGTCATATAGCTTTTGGGTGTCGCTATCTGGTGCGCTCATAATTTTTATAAATTGTCTTGGACGAATATTCAATTTTCAAATCGAAAACGGAATCGTTGAAGATGTAATTATGTCTATTGCGGGATTGTTAGTTGTGCTAGGCTTTGTCACAAAGGAAGCTAGTGTTGATAAAACCGATGATAATCTTGAAGATATTGAAGAAACCTCTGAGGAAGGTGTAGCTAGCGAAGATAATAATGAGTATATGGACAAAGATACTGTTGAAAAGGCAATAGAAAATCAAGATGAAAACGATCCTTCTAACGATGATAAAGAACTTAAATAAATGCGATAAATAGATTTTTAGAATGTAATATTTAAAAAGTTTAATGCATAAATATACATTTTAATGCGTCAAAAAAGATAGTTAGTGGTAAAATGCTAACTATCTTTTTTATTTTGTTTTTTTATTAAAAATTTAAAATATTAATGTTATTTAAAAAATATTTTCAAAATTAAAGCCTTAAAAATCAGTTTTTTATTTTTACTTAAATATTTTGATATGGCTTGTTGTTTTAAGATTCATATATTCGAAATGTATAAATATGCATAAATTAAAATATTTATTTGCTTAAAACTAAGGTTGAAAAGGCAATGTTAATGCAAAATTCAATAACGCTTAAATGTGGCTTTGCTATACTTTGTAAATAGCTTCTGACGATATAAACTAATATTGCTTGCAAATAAATTAAAAATTATGATAAACTAATATAAAGGAGTATAGATGAAAAAAATTATTTACACAGTTTTGTCTATATGTGCAATAATCTATATAGGCTTTTTAATTGTAAATGTTATTATTCAAAAAACAGCTTGGGCGCCTGATATGGGTGGATTTCAAGGTGTTTTTGATTTCATAGTTAATTTCGGCGGTATTGCAATTATATTTACTTTTGCGTTAGTAAATTTTGCTGGTAGTCCTTTAAAAGTTGTATTCTTTATTCTTCTTATTTTGGCTATCATAATTTACATTATTGTTTTAGCTTGTCCAGATTTTATTTATAGCTGGTTCAATTGATTTGTGTTATCTTAGTTCATCAAGCATGAAGTATTTAAATGAGATTGATGTTTGTACAAAGATTGATAGTGCGATATGTTTTTTTGCGTTGGCAAAATTAAAATTTTATGTTTCTTAATTTTAAATCGTTATTGGAATGTGCTGTCAGCTGACGAGCAAGCACGCTTTATATAGTTTTGACTAAAACTTGTATGAGATATTGCTAAAAAATAATAAGAAAAAGATAAAAAGATAACAGTGTTAGAATTTTGTATTTTGGTATTATTTTATTCTTTTAAGATTTGGTCAGTGCGCTGTTAATATGATATACTATTTTAAACTGTGAGGAGTTTTTATGGAAAAGTTTTTAATCGTTGATGGAAATAGTTTGGCAAATCGAGCTTATTATGCAATGCCATATCTTTCTAATATTAAAGCTGAGCCATCGGGAGCGGTGTTTGGTTTTGCAAATATTTTAATTAAGCTTATTGTTGAGCAAAAGCCAGATTTTATCGCGGTTGCTTTTGACCATGCAAGAATTACATTCCGCAATCAGATTTACGAGGCGTATAAGGGAACGAGAAAGGAAACTCCTCCTGACTTAATCAAGCAGTTTCCTGTGATAAAAAATATGTTAAATCTCATGAATATTAAAGTTCTTGAATATGAAGGAATAGAGGCGGATGATATAATAGGTACACTTTCAACTTCGTCTAGCAAAGAAAACATCCTCTTATCTGGGGACAGGGATTTATTGCAACTTGTAAACAAGAATACCGTTGTGTGGTTAACAAAAAAAGGTGTCACTGAAATTGATGTGATGGATGAAAAGGCAATCCAGAATAAATATGGCTTTGAACCAAAGGGTATTATAGACTTAAAGGCGCTTATGGGTGATGCGTCAGATAATATTCCTGGTGTTAGCGGTGTTGGCGAAAAAACGGCGTTATCTTTATTAAATAAATACAACACTCTTGATGGGGTTTATCAGCATATTGACGAGATAACAGGCAAGCTTAAAGAAAAACTTATAAACGATAAAGAAAATGCGTATCTATCTAAAACTCTTGCAACAATTAAAACAGATTGTGATATTAAAATTGACTTTGATGAATTTACATATTCATTTCCATTTAATGAAAGCGTTAGAGAGTTTTTTGAATATTGGAATTTTAATTCATTTTTAAAGCGTGATGATATTTTTGGTGAGCAAAAAGAGAAAATTGTGCCTATTAAAGAAATTTTGATAGATGATTTAAAAGTGGTAGATAGTCTTGTTGCGGAAATTGAGGACGAGTTCGCTTATGATTTAGAAGATTTGAAATTTGCTTCAAAAAAGAATGCGTATTTTCTAAAAAAAGATTTAGATTTATTCTCTGTAAATATTGACGAGGGGGATGTATTAAAAAAGCTTAAAAATATTTTTGAGAATGAAAATATCTTAAAAATCACAAAA
>DVLK01000073.1 GCA_018715545.1 Candidatus Caccovivens faecavium
TTAATATTATTACTATTAAATTTAACCGAAACACTATTACTCTACCTTTTGAACGGAAAAGTGATTTTAGTTATCTAGCGACCTCGTGCGCCACCGCCACCTGCACCACCACCAGATGAGCCACGCCTTCCTCCGCCACCTCTAAATGAAGAAGATGAAGAGGATGAGGAGAAACCTACTATTCTATGCGTAATAACGCTTCCTATACACCCAGCAACAATAGCTGTACTATTTCCATTTAAATAGTCAGGATTTTCTACATTCAATGCTTTAAATTTTTCTTCCATTTTATCTGTTAAATTAAATATATAGCAGTATGGAAGAATATGGTAGAAATACTCAGGGTCATCTTGAACAAGCGCATTTAACTTATCAAGTTCTGCAACTTTTAAAAAATTCTTAAACCCTATAACTTTCCCTTGCATTGAGCGCTCAAATTTTGTAAATACTTTGACAAGCGGAGCTAAACAAAATCCAACTATCAAAATTAGTGCGGTTATTATTGAAAGATATAAAAAATCATATGGAATGAACATAAAAGATATCATCATTCCAAGTGGAAGTCCACCAAAAAAACTACACCAAATAAGTTTGAACCACCATGGAATAGGCGTGTATGTAAGCACAAGAAGTGCAATAATAGGAAAGATGAGAATAATCAAATAGAAGAATGCTCCTCCCACAAACGCATTATACCAAATAATTTGGAAAAGTATTGGCAAAACTGCAAGAATTGACACTGCCATTCTGAGGATAAAGCTATTCTTTTTAGTTTCATCCTCCTGCTTGTAGATTTTTCGTAAAGCCTCAGCTAATTTTGTATTTTTAATAACCTTATTCTTTTTCGCTACAAAAGTATCACCGCCAGCAAAGAACGCATCAAACAATTCATGTTCGTTCAATTTGCTTTTTACGAGTTCATCAGGAATATTCTCAATCTTAGGAAAATCTTGTAACTTTACAAGTTTTACCATCTTTTTGTCAACAAGTTCAATTTTAATTAATTTCTTACTCGCCCATTCCAATATCAAAGCAGTGAAATCTTTTGGCTTGACCTTACCTCGGTAAATCTTGGCAACATCTATCGCTGAACAATTTTTCGGCGGATAAAATTCCACAGTTACAATTTCCTTTTTGTGGAATTTATGCGAAAATAAAAGCAAAATAATACCAATTACAGCAACTATTGAAACGGCGATGGTGACATAATAAAGAGGATGCGGAACAAAATTTGTGTCAAAAAAATTATTTGGAAGTAAAAGCTGAATTGTGAGCCCTGTTTGAGCTGGAATGTCTTGCATATTAAGCCTTAAAACACTTTTAGTAGTTCCATTTTCATCAATTTCGCTTGAAACATTTAAATTTACAGCCTCGTGCCCTAACCCCTCGAAGTCATTAGTTCTAAATGTTAAATTATCAAGTATATCACTAGCTAATTTTGGTAATTTTATTGTGGCAGAAAAATTTTCCACAGAAGTTAAATAATCATAGTCCATCAAATCAAAAGTGAAATCGTCAAATGATGATATGAAATCTTCACCTAAATTATAGGTATAATTGATTTCATAGACATATTGCCCTGCACTTTTATAGTCGCCATCAGCGCCAATATTAATGACATAGTAATCACCATCTCTTTCTACAAAACTATATTCATCCTCGCCGTTCATAGTAACGCTTTCTAATTTTAGAGTATGAACATAGGTTTTTGCAATTTTATCGCCATTTACTATGCGCGTGACCTTATTTATTCTTGAAATATGCCTTGATAATCCTACATTTATTCCTGATTTCTTATAAGTCAAAGTGATTGTTTCAGTAATATTTAATACTTTATTTTCTTTAATTTCGATTAATTTATCAATACTATTATAGACAATATTGCTATCTTTAATAGACAAAGCATTAGTAGTTTGCGTATTATATGGAAAAATGATTGTGCCAAAAAGCGCAACCATAAACGCAAAAACCATAAAACTAAATCGTTTTGCCATAGCTCCTCGAATAAATATATGTAGTGTATTATGTATACTGACACACAACATATTGTGACATAATACTATGAATAAGCATCATTAATAAAGAATAGATAATAATTCTTTTATTATAGAAATTTTAATATTTAGTAAATTAATAATACATATTCTTATAGGAAGCTTTGCGAGTTCTACCACCGCCTCCGCCACCTTTTCTTCGTTTCACAACAACCACTACAACAATAATAATCGCAATTAAAGCAAGTCCACCTATTAAAGAGCCAACTATCGTCCAAATGAGCGTCCAATCAGTTGTATCTTCAACCTCTGTTTCAAAAGAAAGATTTAATACATCATTGAAGCTAGGATCGTTAAGCTGTGTCATATCTAAATTGAATTGATAATAACGAGCATTCGAGCCATCGTCAACACGCTCACAGACACCCTTATAGATGCTGACTATATCCAAAAATCTTTGAACATCAAAGGAATAATCTTCCTTTAAATATAGCTCCATTTTGACATTGGATTGTTTCTTAACTTTAATCGTTGTTCCTGTTGTTGTGATTGCATCTTCATTTGTCGAAATTACTATTCTTTCAATTCCCTCATCAAAGTCGAAAGTTATTTCGCAAGAGTTATCAACATACTTAGCATATACAACAAAATCCTCTGTTAAGGCAAATTTATCTTTACCAAAGGTAAATGCAAGGTCACTATTTGAAAAGACATTTTCCGTCCCCTCATCCGGCGAACTAAGTGGTGTATCTTCTCCGTCATCAGTTTCTAAATACCAACCACGAAATTCATATATCGAACGAGAACCAGCACGAGTTGCAATAGTGTAAGAATTATTATAGGTCATATCAAAAACAGTATAGCTTTGAGATGTTTGATTGCCTCCCGTTTTGTTGTAAACATAACACTCTGTCTTTGCAATATCATCAACAGGGTCTCCATTTTTAGCAAAAAGTCTATATTCAAATCTACCTACAAATTCATTGGCAACAATATTTAATTGGTATAAGCCTGTATAGTTGTTTGTTATACCCGAAATTGTTATTGTGTAAATCGTTTCTCCCTCGTTATTAGTAGTTGGCGCCTCCATACTAATTCTTTCGTAATCATCTCTTGTTTCTAGCCGATATTCACCATTATCTTCTCTAAAAGAAGCTACCGTTCTAGTTTCGCCACTTCTAAGTGTCAAACTAGATAAACTATAATATCTTCCGATCATCTCGTTAACACTAGCATTAAATTTAAATTTAATCTGAACTGTATCGTTATAACCACTTGTAAATTCAAGCTCATTGTTTGAATTTGGTGGCACTGTTCCGTCAGAATTTAAGAGAATAATTATATTATCATCTACACTTACACTACTTGTTGTAACTCTGATAGCAAACTCACCTTGAAAAGCTTGTAAATCTATATTGTTGTCCTGAATAATAAATGTATTTGCAAAATCCCAATGGTCACCATAAAGTCCATTCCAATTTTTTGCTTCGAAGTAGTCACGCGCGCCTGCATAGTCACTGCCTGCCTCAGCGACATGAGTTGCTATCGTGTCACTTACGCTTGTGACATTGTTATTAGCATTATAATTTGACGCATCTCCAAATGCTAATAAATTAGAATTATAATAAACATACGAAATATTATTTTCATACGGAGCAGGAAGTGAAATATAGCCACCGATAGCACCACTATATATTGTTTTGTTATAGCTATTATTAATTGTTATAGTCGGCTCTACAACGCAATTTATAACCTTACTATTGCCTTGGCTAATTGTTCCAAAAATGCCACCAATATATGTAGTTCCTGTAAAGTTTTCACTTGCGATTTCTACGCTCAATCTTGGCGCACTGACTACGAATAAAATAGTTGAATTTTGAACAATGCCAGCAATACCACCAAATTTAGCATCACGCTTAAATATACTTGAAAGAGAGAAACTAGATGCTCCATTTCTGCTATCAGGACGATATAAAGAATTTTTTATGGTAGAGTCAACAAGTTCTCCCACATAACCGCCCGCATTTATTGTTTTTATACCCTTGTTTTCTTCATTAATACCCTCTTGATTTTTATTGTCAACATAATTTAAAGTGGCATTAATATCGCAGTTTTCAATAGTTGTGTTTTGCGCTTTGCCAACAAGGATACCAACATCTAATATGTTTGGAGAGTTTGACACAGTAATATTTGTAACACCAGAAATTTTAAGGTCAAGAATAGTAGCCCCGTTCGTTACGCCAAAAAGCCCTAAATATGAAGGCACAATATAATCTTCTGTTGTATTTGAAAAGTTAATGCTTAAATTGCTAATAGTATGACCGTTACCATCAAAAATGCCTGTAAAAGGAATTTCGCTTGTTCCGATTGTGTTTTCAACGGAATAACCAGACATATCTATATCTCTTGTTAACAAAACAGTGTGGTTTGAGGTACTTTCAGAATAGTTGGTGATAAAAGAACTCAACCCCTCAGGTGTGCTTATCGAAATATCTGCTGTGCTTTCTGTGATTTCTGCATCTGCGTTATTAATCATACATGGCAAAGAAAAAAGAAACAATCCGCAGAAAGCAAGAAAAGTCATTAACGATAACATAGAAAATTTCAAAGTCTTTTTCATTATACCCTCTCTTTATCGCGCCATAGTGAGTATTCTATTAGTATTGATTAAATTTAAATTATAATGTATAGTAAGCACAGTTTTATATGTAATAAAAATATAGTTAATTCTATAAGTTACATTATATTAATAACACATTTTTATATATTTTTCCAAATATTTTAACAAAATATTTTTAATTGCACATTTATTAAGCTTATAACAAAAAAATATCCCTGTTTTAACAAGGATATTTTTACTAATAGAAATACTAGAATTAACTAAATATTCTAACCTAATCGATATTAATTTTAATAGTAAACAATACATGCTTTTATCATAATGCTTAAAGGTTATCTTTTAGTATATTTTTAGCGCTATGCTTTAATATATTCGACTTCATCGTTTGTAAAAATTTTAAATTGTCCTATTGGCGCTGATGTTGAAGGAGCTATGTCAAGAGGATTTTTGGTTGCCTCATGTGTTCCAATGTTTACGGTTATTCTATCGGTATCGTTTGGCAATGGATTCCTTTCCGCATCATCTTTTGAATATTCCGCATAATCATATACAGTTGAAGTAAAGCCTGTTTCATCAACAACATTTATTGTCACCTTACCGCTGTCCGTCAAAATGTCCATTCTATGATTGCACACACCTAAAAATCCAAGCGTAACATTTCCGCTTTCAGTAACTATGCTATCAATATATCTTGTTATTGAATTTACGAAATTTACATTTATATTTGCACTTCTAGTGTCAACACGCACTTCTCCTAGCATTTCTCCAATGTTGAAACTACCATTTACGCCTGTTGACGCAAAATCACCAACGAGTTTGTCAATGTGAACATTAGGAGAAGAATTATTTTCAGAAGATGAGATGATAAAGTCTCCATTTAGCGAGCCAACTCTGATATTTGGTGCTTCAATCCTGTCCTCAGACGGAGTGAAAGAAAGCGTATCTGCTGTGACATTATCAAAATAATAGTTTCCTTCAAGGGAGTTCATGTTTACCTTTTGAACATCAATCTCGCCAATTGTCATATTCCCATTTTCATTGCTGAAATTAAGCTGTCCACCATTATTTATTCTAATTAAGTCAAAATCCATAAGTCCTGTATCTGTTGTTAAATTTATCGTTCCTGAGTTTAAAACTATACCCTTGCCATTGAGATTGCTTCCATCTTCAAGAGCAACATTGTAACTGTCGGTTGTTATCTCGCCACTTCCTGTTTCAAGAGAAAGCTTATCTACGCCATTTAAGTTCAAGTTTTTAGATAGATAAATATTTCCACCTGTTGTTTCAACATTTATATTTCCAGGCATTATTTCATAAGCTCTTGAATTTCCTGTACCAAGATAAACATCGCCATTTGTCGTGCTGATATCAAAGCTTATATTTTGAAATTTGCCATCGACGGAAACACTACCGTCAAAATAGCGCGCTTCAATATTTATGATAATAGAGATGTTTTTTGAAAAATAAAGAAAACCAACAGGCTCCTCTACACTTATCTTTAATGTTGAGCCTTCAAGTGTAACCGAATATTCATATGGCCTAGCTTGCTTATATGTGGCAAAACCAGAAGCCTCATTTGTTATTTGCACACAATTTTCGTGTATGTCCTCACTCACTTGAACATAGACATCTGCATATGAGCAGTCTACAACAATACTATCAACATTTCCTCTTTCTGTAAAATCAAATGGCGTTTTTGTTTCGTCTGTGGTCGTCTGCAACTGCACCTGCTCGCCACCTGTGAAATATTGTAACCAACATATAGTTTTCCCTGGATTGAAGAATAGGACAACTAATATTATCAAAAAGATAGCAATGAGTAACAGCACAAAAAGTCCAAAATAGAAGAAAAATCCCTTTCTAATTCCGCCCTGAGCCATGCACCCTCCTTTATGTTAATTCTAATGAATTTTAGTACTGTCGCGCATATTTATGACAATTAGTATCACATATATATGACTTCATCACACAATGGCGCGACCTCTGTTAATATGGAATTATTTTATCAATAAAATAACATTATGTCAAGATAAATTAATCTAAAATAGCTTTTATTCTTCTGATACCAGCAGACGAGCTTTCCTCTTTCACTATCTTAAAGTGATGTAGATCTTTGGTATTTTTAGCGTGTGGACCGCCACAAATTTCCTCTGAAATGTCGCCAATAGTGTAAACTTTGACCTTTTCACCATACTTGCTTTCAAAAACTCCAACAGCACCACACTTTTTAGCCTCTTCAAGTGTCATTTCTTCATAAGTTACAGGAATTTCCTTCTTAATTGCATCATTGACGAAATCTTCAAGCTTCTTTATTTCCTCAGGCGTAAGCTTATGGTCAACATTAAAATCTAGTCGCATACGCTCAGGTGTGATATTTGAGCCCTTTTGCATAACGCCGTTACCAAACATCTTTCTCAGTCCTGCCATAAGTAGATGTGTTGCTGTATGAAGGTGAGCACTAGCATCAGAGGTATCAGCAAGTCCGCCTTTGAATGTTCCAGCAGATGCCGTTCTACTCTTTTCTTGATGCTCCATAAATGCCTTTTTGTATCCCTCTTCATCAACATCATAGCCTATCTCGCTCGCAAGCTCTTTTGTGAGCTCAAAAGGAAAACCAAAGGTATCATAAAGTCTAAAACATGCCTTTCCAGAGATAATATTTGGTACCACTTCGCCATTTTTTAAAGCAAATTCTTTATGTTTTTCAATACCTGCAATAACTTTGTCAAATTCCTTATGCCCCTCTTCAAGCGCCTTTGAAAATTTTTCTACTTCTTTATCAAGTTCGGCTTTGACAAATTCTCTATTTCGCTTGATGTCAGCATAATCTTCCCCATGTCTATCAACATAAATATCAATTATATCATTAAAATATTTTGTATCTAAATTTATATTCCTAGCACAATTTACCGCACGGCGAATTAAACGCCTTAAAATGTAGCCCTGACCAACATTGCTTGGCACAACTCCTCTTTCATCTCCAAGGATGAAAAGAGCAGAACGCAAGTGGTCAGCAATTATTCGGTAGGAACGCTTCGATTTTTCGCTTTCAAGATAAGGAATTTTAGCGTGAGAAGAAATAAAATCAATCGCTTTCTTTAAAACACCGCAGTCATAGACAGATTTCAAGCCGTTGATAACCACAACTGTACGCTCCAAGCCCATACCAGTGTCAATATTTGGCTTAGCAAGAGGCTTAACAGAATCGCCCTCTTTTTCTACAACATATTGCATGAAAACATCATTCCAAATTTCCAAATATTTACCACAGTCGCAACTCGGAGAGCAATCTTTCCCGCACTTTTCTTTTCCTGTATCCAAAAACATCTCAGTGTCTGGCCCACATGGACCAACTCCACCACCAAGCGCCCACCAATTGTGTTTTTTATCTAAATAATAAACATTTTCAATTCCGCACTTCTTCCAAACATCATAAGCAAAAGTATCGCGAGGAGCTAATTCATCTCCTGCAAATACAGTTGTGGCAAGCCTTTTCTTGTCAATACCTAAGTACTTTGGACTTGTTAAAAACTCATAGGAATACTCAATCATCTTTTTCTTGTCACACTCACCCAAGAACCAGTTACCTAGCATTTCAAAAAAGGTCAAGTGACTATCATCTCCGACATCCTCAATATCGGTTGTGCGTATGCATCTTTGAATATTACATATTTTGTTACCTTTTGGATGCTTTTCCCCAAGAAGATATGGCACAAGAGGATGCATACCAGCAGTTGTAAATAAAACTGTCGGATCATTTTCTGGTATTATTGAATAACTGTCTATGCGTTTGAAGCCTTTGCTTTCAAAAAACTCAAACCACTTATTTTTAATTTCTACATCGCTTATCATGTTTTTCTCCTAAATTAAATATTTCCATATAAATATTGTTTAGCTATGCGGGCGCAAGGTTCTAGCGCGCCATAGATAAAACCTAACACTTCACTAGCCATCTTGCGCGCCCTCGCCCATCGCGAGCACAAGCACTTACGCTTGCCTTGCGCCCTATTCTGCGCCAATGGCTTTTCTAACTCTTCTAAGCACTTTTCTTGCAACTATGCGAGCTTTCTCAGCACCCGCATCAAGAATCGCGTCAACTTCCTTTTTGTGTGCCATATAGTAATTGAACTTTTCCCTCATCGGCGAGAGGTATCTGTTTGCCACTTCAAAAAGACGCTTTTTCGCATCACCCCAGCCTAAGCCTTTCAACAAATCTTCTTCAAATTCCTTTGCCTCGCTTTCGCTTACAAAAAGCTTATAAAGTTTATTGACCGTGCAATCTACATCCTTTGGTTCACCTGGCAAGCGACTATCAGTCACCACTCTAAAAATAGCTTTTTTTAATTCGTTTTCATCACCAAAAAGTCTAATTGTGTTGTTGTAACTTTTGCTCATCTTGCGTCCATCAAGTCCGACAAGAGTGTTGTTATTTTCGTCTATATACTCCATAGGCTCTTTTAGAGTTTCTCCATATTTTATGTTAAAGTTATGTGCAATATCACGAGCAATTTCAATATGTTGCTTTTGGTCAAGCCCAACTGGCACATAGTCAGCATCAAAAAGCATGATGTCGGCGCTCATCAAAATTGGATAGTTATATAGCCCCATGTTGACCTTGTCATCTCTATCTAGCCCATTAGCCTCATTTTTCTCAACACACGCCTTATAAGCATGCGCCCTGTTCATCAATCCCTTAGGCGTTACATTGCAAAGTATCCAATTAAGTTCAAAATCTTCTTTAATGTCAGATTGGCGATAAAATACCACCTTTTTCGGGTCGAGTCCACAGGCAAGCCAAGTACAAGCAATATTATAAAAATACTCCTTCATCTCCGCCTTACTATTAAGCGTGGTTAAAGCGTGATAGTCAGCAATAAAATAGAAACATTCATAATCGTCATGCTTACTTAATTCTATTGCAGGCTTTATAGCACCGAAGTAGTTTCCAATATGCGCGTATCCTGTCGGCTTAATGCCTGTTAAAACTCTTTTCATGATTTACTCCTATTGACAATTTTAGCACCAGAGGCTAAATATTGTCAAGTAAATCACTTCAAACTTTCCATGATATTATAGACTAAATCCTGATTTTCTTTTGAAAGATTGCGAAATTTCATAATAAACTTTTTCTCTCTTTCAAATTTTTCTGGATCTTGTGAAAAAAACTCTTCCTTGCTTACATTTAAAATGTCAAAAATATCAAACAAAATATCAACTGGCAAATTTATTCCGCCCGCCTCAAACTTATTTATATATCCTGGCGACTTGCCCATTCTGAGCGATAAATCTCGCGCACTTAATTTTGCACGGACTCTAAAATACCCCATACGGTTAATTAAAAATTTACGATTTTCACTCAATTTGTTATCCATAAAACTCTCTTATTAAGAATTTTAGCTAAAAATGTCGAAAAAATAACTACTATAATTACCTAAAAATACTTTACATTCCTCGTTTTAATGTTATAATATATACTGAGAGTATATTTAACTACTATTATTCTCAATTTAAAAGGAATTATGATGAAAAGATTAGTAAAAAACAAAAGTTGCCTAGTATTACTCAATGATGAAATTGTCCAAAAGCGCAAATTTAAACAAATACTAAACGAATTGTTTGAAAAAAATTATAAATTTTTTTATTTTATATACAACAACCTTGCCTCCAAAACTACCAGTAAACTAATTAAAATTGAAAAAAGTAATACCAAATGTTATTGCGCCTTTGACCACAAGCTTATACTTGAAAACTACAAGGACTTTGATGCATATTTGCCAATTGAAGAAAAGGGAGCAAATGAAAAGATTGAGTGGGCGTTAAGAGGCTGTGGTGCAGTTATCACCGATTTCGAAATTTTTGATAAAGATTTAAGAGATAAATATTCATTTGAATTACATAAAATTTAATTTTGTTGACTTTTACACACAAATACCCATCGACAAGCAACACATTTTGTCGTTGCCCTTAACAAGAACGACCTCGTTCTTGTTTTTTATATATAAAATTGATATGATGTATTAAAATACATTTTCTAACTTAATTTTTAT
>DVLK01000074.1 GCA_018715545.1 Candidatus Caccovivens faecavium
ATTATATCACAGCACGAAGATATTACCAAGTAATTTTGTAAAAAATACTAAAATATTTTACAAAATTTTAAATTTAAAAGCCTACAAACTAGGTTGTAGGCTTTTAAATAATGTCTAAATATAATGTAAAAAACTAATATTTTATTTTTTATTAATTTCTACACGCATGCATATTCTGTCACTTTTATCACAAACTGCACGCCGAGCACATTATTCGCCTTATACTGCACCCTGTCGCCGTTCGCATTCATGCACCAAAGGTTATTGTAGTTTGTTCCAAGGTCGCGTGTGAAGTATAGCGTATCTTTGCCGTTCGCCAAGAGGTAGTCTTTTACAAGGTCAGAGAATTTCACACTGCCAAGCTTTTCAGAACCGTTTGCATTGGTTGTAAAGTTAGTTAAATCATCATATGACGCCACAAACATATTGCTTGATACACTCTCGGCCGTTCCATTAAGTGAGATCGAGCCAAAGGTCGGCACACTCTTACTTTCAGTTACTAGATATGTGCTATCTATTTGATTTTGCTTAAATTCGGTTACGCTTTCAGAAGAATAGCCAGCATTCGCCCCGAGATAGCTATCTGAAAAGGCATCGGCATAAACTATCTCTGCCATTACAGCAAGTGTGTCTGTTTCCGTGCCGTAGCCTGTCTGTTGATTTGATGAATAGACAATACGCCACTTAATCGGCATAACCTCATACCAATTACCATCGTATTGACAATACTCTTTTCCATTATACACCTTTGATTGTAACGACAAGCCTGCAAAGTAATATGTTGTGCCAGTGGTGGAAGAGGAGTTTATTCCACTTATCGTTCCATTGTCCGCCACTTTCTTTTGTGGCATCATGCCGTTTTCTATGTATTTCTTTAAACATATTATAGCTAATTTTTTCAGTTTTTCAAAATAAAATTAAATATTTTTTTAATAAATTACAACTCCTTCACAAACCATCTAAAACGCTTGCATTTTTTTTGCGCTTATGCTATACTTGCAATGTTAAAAAATGACCTCATAGTAAAACAGGATATTACGGTCCCCTCCTAAGGGATTGTTCTGGGTTCGAGTCCCGGTGGGGTCACCATTTGATAATAAAAATCGCAGGTAAAGGGTTAGCAACTTTCGAACTAGCAAAAAAGATAGTGAGAATTTAATTTCATCACTATTTTTTTGTATTAGTTTGAAAAATACTTGAACAATGCCTGATATTTTTTACATTAATTTTTTAAGCAATTATGTTTTACATTATTAGTTAATTTTGTTTTATTGTAAAAATTTAGGGCAAAAAATAAGATTTAATTTTTTAACAAATTCTAGCCAATTAAAAAGCTTATATTTATACAGGTATATTAAACCTAACCTTACTTGTAATATGCGGTGGCAAGTTGATCGCAACGATTGTTTAGAATGTTGTCGCTGTGACCTTTTACTTTAATAAACTCAACATCTCTTGCACTAACTATGGTTGAAAGTTCTTTCCAAAGGTCACTATTTAAAACTTCACTACCTCCTGCGGTTCGCCAGCCATTTCTTTTCCAATTTGTTAGCCAATTTTGATTGAAGGCGTTGACAACATATGCGCTATCACTATAAACCTTAACCTTTGCATTTTCCGCTGTCTTTTCTAAACCAACAATAACCGCCATAAGTTCCATGCGATTGTTGGTTGTCACATCTTCGCCACCTGAAAACTCCTCCGCCTCGCCATTAAGCTTAATGTAAATCCCGCCATAGCCACCCTTTCCAGGATTGCCAGAGCAAGCACCATCTGTATAGATTACATCACACTCTTCGGCATACTTGCTATAATCAATAGTATTTGTTTTTTCATCTTCAAAGTATAGTTCTTTTGCAATATCTTCTAACGCCTTTGTTTGTTTTCCTAATTCTTTCCAAACTTTAACTCCATCATTATCTTTCCTTGGCAAAATATGAAAATGAAGATGCATAACAGACTGCTCTGCACTTGCGCCACTATTATTGATAATGTTATAACCACTATACCCCAAAGAAATAAAGTGGTCACCAACTTTTTTCACACTTGTAATAATCTTCCCTAAACTGCGCGCGGGACAATCAATAACATTGTTGTAATGTTTTTTGGAAATAACCAGTGTATGCCCGTAGACATCATTAGCAATATCCAAAAATGCATACACATAATCATCTTCATATACTTTATATGATGGCACTTCACCGTTTATAATTTTGCAAAATAAGCAATCTTTCATAGAAACTCCTTTCAAGATATATTCATATTTTAACAAAAATAACTTAACAAATCAAACAAATTCTTTAATTTTAAAAATTTTTATTAAAAATCTGAAACAAAAAATATAGTGTATTATGATATGCATACTACACTATATATACAAATTTTCCCAATAGCAAAAAAATATAATGACTTTTAGATCCTTCGACTACGGAACGGCAAGCGTTCCTGCTCAGGATGACACAAACCTAGCGGAAATAAGAAATAAAAAAGAAAAAATAAAAGTTG
>DVLK01000075.1 GCA_018715545.1 Candidatus Caccovivens faecavium
TAGGTTTTAATTTTTTTAAATTTAATTTTTATAACTCATTGTGTTTTGCTTTGAAAATTCATTTAAGCCTTTCTCAAATCCTTCTTTACTGGATGGGTCAAGCATAAACAAAAGCCCGAAAAGTTGACCGACATGGACTTTCTCTTCATTTACAATATCTTGTAGGGTATTTCTGTATGTCGGGTCGGTGGAACTTGCGATGTGTGCCTCATACTGAATGATAGCGTCAAGTTCACCGATAATATCAAGCCTTGTGTTTTGTGCTAGTATGTTTACATTGTTTTCCATAAGGGTGTAAGCGTTTCTCATATTTTCTCCTTCTTTTTTACTTATGAGCTTACACATATTTTTGTTAATATATCACATACTTTTTTTATGTATTTCAACTATCATGCAAAAGTCAAGCGGTTGGTTAAAGAGGGGAGAGCGATGGGATATGAATTTTTAGATAGTTATCACAACATTTCGCCCTGTCTTTTAATTTTATTTAAAGATGAAAGACCTATGCCGATAAGAGTCGACCATTTTGATGAGTATTTGAAATTATTAAGAGAATATGATGTTAAGCAGTTATAGCCTAAATTTAAAGTTGAATTTATAAAAAAATCTATAAAAAATCGAAAAAATGCAAAAAATATAACAAATTTTAATAATTTTTCTTGTTTTCTAATTTTTTATATTCTTCGAATAGGCTTTCACATTCTTTTTTGTCAATTTGAATTAGTTTGTTTAACTTTTTATTTTTGCCAAGGAGATTGTAAAATTTGTTGTCACGGAATCCGATTTTTTCGGTGTCGAGTGCAGAACAACCATAATAAATCCTTTCTATATTTGCCCATAGACAGGCAGATAGACACATAGGGCAAGGTTCGGCGGTGGTATATAGTTCGCATCCGCTCAAATCAAAATTTTTTAGTTTCCTGCTTGCTGACCTAATTGCTTCCATTTCACCATGGCAGGTGGCATCATTTTTTGCTAATACTTTATTATGACCTTTACCTATCACTTTTCCGTTTTTAACTATGACAGCTCCAAACGGACCGCCGTCACCATTCAGTATCCCATTTTTTGCTTCTTGAATTGCTATTTCCATAAACTTGTTCATTTTAAAACCTCTACCAGCCTTATTATAGCATATTTTGAAATTTTTTTATAATTGTTGATTAAATTTTAATTTTGTTATTATCTATATATGTTATATGTTTAACCAATTATCACATAAATTTGTTAAATGTGTTAAGATATTTTTTTAAATCATTTTGATAATTTTTACTTTTAGTGTAAAATATTAGAGAGAGGGAAATATGAGAAGATTTTTTGGAGAAAAAGATGGCGACAAAATTTTAATTAAAGGTGATGAGTTTAATCATCTTAAAAATGTTTTGCGTCTAAAAGTTGGTGAAGAAATTATCGTCAGCTTAAACACAAAGTATGAATATGTTTGCGAAATTCTTTCAATGGGTAAAGGTGTAGCCACATGCAAGATTAATGGAGAAACGGAATGTTTGAAAAATCCAACTAAAAACATAGTCCTTTTTCAAGCGGTGGCAAAAAAGCCTAAATTTGAATTTATTGTACAGAAGGCAACAGAGATTGGTATGAGCGAAATCGTGCCATTTATGAGTGAATATTGCATTGCTAAGGTGACAGAGAATAAAGAGGAAAGGTTGCATGAAATCGCGCTTAATGCCTGCAAGCAGTGCGAAAGAACAATAATACCAAAAATAGCAGAAGCTACTGATGTGGCGGGCATGATAAATCGTTTTAAAGACTTTGATATCGTGCTTTTTGCAAACGAAAGAACAGATGTTGGTGAAAAGCTCAATAAGCTTTCTAAATATAAAAACATCGCTATTATAGTTGGCTCAGAAGGGGGCTTTTCTCAGAAAGAAAAGGAAAAATTTATTGAGGCAGGAGCTGTTTCCGTTTCTCTTGGAAAAAGAATATTAAGATGTGAAACGGCTTCTGTTGCTATGATGAGTTTGGTGTCGATATTGAGCGACAATTAGGACAGACACCAACTGTGCTAAACGCGGACACGGAAAACTGATATTTTCCTAACCGCTACTCCGTTGGTTTCTCTTCCTAGTCCTCTTCCATGTATGTGATTTTCAATTTATGTTTGCCGGGTAAAGCCCTTCTCCAAACAAAATTGAAAATTGATTTAAGAGTGCGTATGTAGGGCGTTGCAGAGTTTTCGCGACTTATAGTGGTTTTGATTATAGAATATACAAACTTTTATTAAAATTATCCACAGTTCTTCACTCTTCACTTTTCGTTCTTAGTTTAGTGTTTAATGTGGATTGTGAAGCGTTGTGGTAAATTTTAGTAGATTGGTTTAAAGGATTAAGTATGAAAATTGCAGTTTTGACATTGGGGTGTAAGGTAAATAAGTATGAGAGCGATGCTCTCATTTTTAAACTGCGCGAAAGAGGTTTTGAGGCGGTTGATACTCTGGAAAATGCTGATGCATATATAATCAACACCTGTGCTGTCACGAATGAGGCTGAGAGAAAGTCACGCCAAATGATAGAACGATGTCGAAAATTTAATGAGAACGCGAGGATTTATGTGCTAGGTTGTGCAAGTCAAAATAAGCCTATGCAGTTTGAAGATAAAGGTGTAACTTTCATTCAGGGTGTGGCAAACAAGCTTAAAATTATTGACCACCTTGAAGATAAGGGCGAAGATATATATGAACTTCCTTTAAACTATGAAGATGATATGTTCAGTGCGCAAACTCTCACACGCGCCTTTATCAAAATTCAAGATGGTTGCGATAACTTCTGCACGTATTGTATTATTCCATATCTTCGTGGGCGAAGTAGGTCAAGAAGCATGGAGAGCGTGATAGGCGAAGTGGAGAAACTGCCAAAAGAGGTCAAAGAAGTAGTACTTGTTGGCATTGATGTTTCCTCTTATTCTTCAAACGGAAATTCGCTTATAGATTTACTTGAAAGGTTAGATAAATTTAACTTTCGCCTTAGGCTTTCTTCGATGGAAGATAACTTGGTGAGCGAAGATTTTGTGAGAAGATTAAGTAGCTTAAAAAACTTTTGTCCACATTTTCATCTATCTCTTCAAAGCGGTTGTGATGAAGTGCTTAAAAAGATGAATAGAAAATATACAACCGAAGATTTTAAGCATACGGTTGAACTTATCAGGCGTTATTTTCCGCTTGCTGGCATCACCACTGATGTGATTGTTGGCTTTCCAACAGAAACGGAAGAAAACTTTAAAGATACTGTAAAATTTATTGAAGAAATCGGGTTTTCTGACCTACATATCTTTCCATACTCTAACCGCACAGGCACGGTGGCATCAAAACTCTATAAGGACCTACCAAAAAGCGTGAAAACGAACAGAGAAAGGGTTTTAGAAGAGATAAAAAAGCGAGATAAACTAGAATTTATCAAAAAGAACGATATTGTCGAAATCCTGCTTGAAGAAGAAAAAGATGGTGAATTTTTTGGATATAGCAAAAATTACATTCGTTGCAAAATAAAGGGCAATTTTAAAGTTGGAGACATTGTTAAAGCAAAGATCGTTAAGGCGGATTTAAACACTTCCTTTTGTGAAGAGCAATAGATAAGTTAGTTTATAAATGCCTCAAAAACAACCTTAAAAATTAGATTTGTCAAAATAAGACAAAATATGAGAAGATAATCGCTTGATTATCTTTTTTTGTGCGCAATAAAGATTTATAATCGTTAAAGAGGTGGTGAATTTGGCAAGAAAGATTGTTGTAACAAGCGGTAAAGGTGGTGTTGGAAAGACAACAGTGTGCGCGAATTTGGGCGTATATCTTTCGCGCCTTGGCTTTCGTGTGGCTATGCTGGATGTCGATATAGGACTTAACAACCTTGATGTTGTTATGGGTATGGAAAAACAGGTGATTTTTGACATTACCGATGTTGTCAGCGGGAAGTGTAGGGTCAGGCAGGCGCTTGTGCAGGACTATAACTATCCATCGCTCTATCTTTTGCCGTCCTCTCATTCCTATGCGTCAAGCAAGATTACTGGCGAGCATATTAAAAATATCACAGATATCATCGACCATTCTTTCGACTATATTCTCTTAGACTGTCCTGCGGGCGTGGAAGCGGGCTTTCATAGGGCGGTGTATCCAGCAAATGAAGCAATAGTTGTGGTCACTCCGCACATATCTAGCCTTCGCGATGCTGATAAGGTGGTTTCCATTCTTTCAAAATACCAAATTGAGAATAAGTATCTTGTTATAAATAGGATGAGGGGCGATTTACTTCTTAATGGTGACATGCTGAGCCTTGAAAGTATTGTAAAAGCAATGGGTATACCGCTTGTCGGTGTCATTCCAGAGGATGACGATGTAGGCAAGATGTCATCAGACGGAAAAATACTTACCGATTGCGAAAGTGCTAGGGCTTTTACGCTTCTTGCCGAGAATATTCATAACGGAAGTAAGAAAATCTTTGATTGCACCTATAAATATCGTGGAATTTTAGGCTTTTTTAAGCGAAATATCAAAAAGCATGTTTAGGAGGAGATATGTCACTTTTAAGACTTGACGAAATTTTAGTTAATGATAAGTTTGAAAATATTTCAAAGATAGGAAATTTACTTGAAAGTGAAGTGTCGGAAGTCGCTAAAAATTATCTAGTGCTCTTAGGCGGGGCTGTTGTGCGCTATCGAAAGGAGGGTGAGAAATTTGTGTTTGACATTGAGCTAACTGCGGAGCGCGTCAAGCCATTTGGGAAAATAATAGGCTGATTTGATTTTTTTTGCCTATTTTTATTGCATATTAATACTGACCATGCTACAATTTCATTAAGGAGTAAATGTAGTAATGGAGAACAGGATTTTAGAGTTAAGAATAAAGCAAAAGATGAGCGTGGAGGAAGTGTCGCAAATTGTTGATATTCCTATTGAAAGAATTAGAGAGATAGAGAATAACAACGCAACATTAACAAACATGGAAATCAAAAAATTCTCCATATTGTTTAATGTGCAAGCTGATGAGCTTTATAAAAAGAAAGCAGAGGATGAAGCTTTTAAATTTGAAGAAATCAAAGTAGAAGATAATGATAAAAAAGAAAAAATAGAGAAAGCAGAAAAAATCAAAGAGAAAAAAACATTCTTTAATCGTCCACTACTTATTGTTCCGCCTATTTTAATGGCTCTATTGTTTCTTTTCATGGCACTGCCTTGCTATGGAGGAGATGTAGATTTCGGCTTTACCGAGGCAAGCTA
Organism: Candidatus Caccovivens faecavium; assembly: GCA_018715545.1. Taxonomy (GTDB): domain Bacteria; phylum Bacillota; class Clostridia; order Christensenellales; family UBA1242; genus Caccovivens; species Caccovivens faecavium. The sequence goes on from DVLK01000075.1 coordinate 5,230, forward strand.
TTCTCTTAGTATTTTTGACTTAATGTTATCAAATGCAGATGGAAATTTTCTTGATGATGGGCTAGCTGCAATTGGCATAATCATGATAATTTTAAACAGCTTATCTATCATCTATTTTATTTGCTCCATAGTTGTTGGAAAAGAAACTTTAAAGAAATTAGAGAAATATAATGTCGCAGTTTTAGGACTTTCTGGTGTTATTAACTTAGCTTTTGCTGTAAGCACAATAATTATAATTGGCGGAACAGAGGCATTGATTTTCTGTGGTATCATGAGTTACTTTATCTGGTTTGCTTATTCTTTTTATGCAGTGGTTGTGTCGCTAATAGGCTTGCATAATATTACGAAATCATCAGGTGAGATAAAGAAGAGCAATATTAAAGACGGATTTACAACAAAATCAAGATATGGCCTATTATTTGCTATTGTTCCTCTTATTATTGAAACTGTTTTATTAGCCGTTATATCTCTTGGCGAGGATGCAAGTGGTGAAAAAAATGAAATTTTCATCTTCTTTGTGCTAAATTTAGTGGTTTTAGCGTTGGCATTCATCTTTTATATGGTTATTATCTTTGTGAAAGAAAAAACAAGAGCAAAATTAAGAACTATCTTTGATGTGGTAAATGGGGCGGTTATTCTTTTTAATCTTATATGGTTAATTTGCGCAATTCCGCCAGTGCTAGAAGAGATATTTGTGATGACAGCTATAAACATCATTATATTCAGTTTATATTATCTTCTTCATATTACTAAAAAGCAAACTTGATAAGGTTATTTTGAGTCAGCTTTCTATAAGGTTAAAGAAATTTGTTAAAAATTCTTTACTTTTTAAAATTTATATGCTATAATTTGTTTGTCGATTGATGCGATACACGGTTTACGGGAGTCCTTCGACCCTTAGCTTTGTGTCTGCAAATAGGTTTTTAAATGGAGGTTATGTAAATGGAAAAGCAAGTTAAAAGCGAAATCATTGCAAAATTTAAGCAGTCAGAAAATGATACAGGTTCCGTTCAAGTTCAAGTTGCGCTTCTTACTAACAGAATTAATCATTTGACTGAGCACCTTAAAAAGAACCCTAAGGACAATCATTCAAGACGCGGTCTTCTTCAAATGGTTGGTAAAAGAAAGGGCTTTTTGCAATATCTTAAAGATAGAGATATCGAAGCTTACAGACAGCTTATCAAAGAGTTAAACATTAGAGAAGTGAAATAGTTAAAGAAAGGGGGAGATACTACTTTTTTGCTCCCTTTTTTGTTATCTTTTTATTTTCATCTTTTAAAGGAGTTCATTATGCAAACAGAATTATCAAAAAAATTTAAGCTAGATGTTGCAGGTAAAGAGGTTGTGTTTGAAACAGGGGCACTTTGCATGCAATCCAACGGTTCTTGCCTAGTTCGTTCGGGAGATACTGTCATTATGGTCAATGTAACTATGAGCGAAGAGCCAAAGCCAGGAATTGATTTCTTTCCACTTTCCGTTGAATACCAAGAGAAGATGTATTCAGTTGGGAAAATCCCAGGCGGTTTCAAAAAGCGTGAAGGTCGTCCTTCTGATAAAGCGATACTTGTTTCTCGTCTTATCGACCGTCCACTTCGTCCACTCTTTCCAAAGGGTTTTTTCAACGATGTAGTGGTGGTGGCTACCGCACTTTCTATCGACCCTGATGTTAGTCCAGAACCTCTTGCCATGCTTGGCTCTTCTTTTGCGCTTGCAATAAGCGATATTCCTTTCCAAGGACCAACTGGTTCAGTGCTTGTTGGACTTGTGGATGGAAAGTTCATCATAAATCCAAATCAAGAAGAACGCGAAAAGAGCGACTTACACCTTACTGTTTCGGGAACTGAGGAGGCGGTGCTTATGGTGGAAGCTGGTGCGAACGAAGTGCCAGAAGAAACAATCTTGGATGCTATAATGTTTGCACATGAAGAGATAAAGAAGATTGTTAAGTTTATAAAGAAGGTTAAAGCAGAAATTGGCAAGCCTGTCAATGAAAAAATCTCTTACTATGTTGTTCCAGATGAAATAGATAAAGATGTTCGCGCATATGCTGACAAACTTTTGGATGAGGCGCTTGATACCTTTGATAGACATGAGCGTCAAAAGAGGCAGGATGATGTTAAAGCGAAAGTGCTTGAACATTTCGCAGAACTTTACCCAGAAAAAGAGCGTGAGATTGACGATGTGATTTACAAGATGACCAAAGAAAAGGTGCGTGCTAAAATTTTGGATAAGGGCATTCGTCCAGACGGCAGAACTTTGGAGCAAATTCGTCCAATTTGGTGCGAAGTCGGTGTGCTTCCAAGAGTGCATGGCAGTGCGGTGTTCACTCGCGGGGAAACTCAGGTTCTTTCCGCTTTGACATTAGGTACAGTGAGTGATGTGCAACAACTTGACGGCTTAGACGATGAAGAAGTTAACCGCTATGTTCATCATTACAATATGCCTCCTTATGCAACTGGCGAAGCAAAGATGATAAAGGGAACAGGTAGGCGTGAGATAGGTCATGGTGCTCTTGCAGAGCGTGCCTTAGAGCCAGTGATACCAAAGGAAGATGTCTTCCCTTATGCTCTTAGAATTGTCAGCGAAGTGCTTTCTTCAAATGGTTCATCATCTATGGCGAGCGTATGTGGTTCAACTCTTGCGCTCATGGATGGCGGTGTGCCAATATCTGCTCCTGTTGCTGGAATTGCCATGGGATTAATTAAGGATGAAAAGTCTAAAAAGGTGGCAGTATTGTCCGATATTCAAGGCTTAGAGGACTTTTTAGGCGATATGGACTTCAAGGTTACAGGAACAAGCAAGGGCGTTACTGCTATTCAAATGGATATCAAAATTCATGGCATTGATAAGCCAATATTACTTGAAGCCTTGACGCGCGCTAGAATTGGTAGGATGTATATTATGGACAAACTCTTAGCTTGCATCAGCGAACCTAGAAAGAGCATTTCAAAATATGCTCCAAAGATTATCACCTTTGAAATCGACCCTGAAAAGATTAAAGATGTCATCGGTTCTGGCGGAAAGACAATCAACAAGATTATCGCAGAAACTGGCGTTAAAATTGATATTGAAGATGACGGAAGTGTATTCATCGCGTCAGTTGATGAAGAGATGAATGAAAAAGCCAAGAAGATTATTCTTTCTATTGTGGAAGATATTGAAGTTGGTGATGTTTATGACGGTAAAGTTTCAAGAATTACCACTTTTGGCGCTTTCGTTGATTTAGGTATGGGTAAAGAGGGAATGATACACATTTCAAAACTCTCCTCAAAACGAGTTAACAAAGTTGAAGATGTTGTTAAAGTTGGTGACGCTGTTGAAGTTGAAGTTATAAAGATTGACGAAAAGGGTAGAATTGATTTAAAACGACTTGAAAAGAAAGAAGATTAATAAAAAAGTATATGATTTAGTTTTATTAAACTTAAATCTTTATAAAATCAAAAATATTAATTTGTTATAAGGAGATTTGAATTGGAGCTTTTTTGTTTAGAACATATTTTATTCATGGTGGTTATAGCCTTAATAATGGGATTATCCATTTTCTTAATCTTAAAATTTGTTCCGAAAGAAAAAATGTTTATTCCTATTAAAATTTTAGCCACAATAGGATTAATTTTAATTATAATAAATCGAATTGTAGTTGCAAAATCAAGAACATCAACATTTATTGACTTCTTGCCAGATACTTATTGTAGTATGATGGGGTTTATTATGCCTTTAGTTGTTTTGTTTTTTAAGCCAAACACTAAAATTTTTCAATATGCTCTATTTGCTGGAATGATAGGTGGACTATTAACTTATATATATCCTGATTTTATTGTTTATTTTGATACAATGTTTAATATACATCCTTTTACTGCTTATTTGTATCATGTTTTTATGCTGTTTATTTTTTTAATTGCGATCATATCAAAGTATTTTGTTCCAACTTTTAAAAATTGGATTTCTTTACCAATAGGATTGGCATTTATGGTTGTTGTAGGAGTTTTTGGAAATAGTGTGCTTAATCAATCAAACAATATGTATTTAAATGCACCTTTAATTGATGGAACATTTTTTACATGGTACATTGTCGGGATTTTATTTTTAGTGCTATACACATTGATTATTCAAATCTATGAGATGTGCACAATAGAACCGAAAGAATGGACAGTTGTTAAAGGTTGGAATTGTGTAATAAGTAAGTTTAAAGAAATAAAGTTCAAGACAAATATAGACAAAAGAAAAGCTCTTAAAAACGAAATTCAAAATAATACGGAAAATAAAAAAGTCGACAATGTTGAAATCTTGGCTTCTAGTTTAGATGGAAAAGAAGATATAAAAGATTAAAAAACGAAAAAGTAAAAAATTATAAGCAATGATATTATTTTTTAGCACTTTAACGATAAGTTAGGGTGTTTTTTATGTAAGAAATACTTTTTCTTATTCTAAACACTTTTATTTTTTATTTGAGGTGATTTTTTTTACCGTGCCACGAAGATTTGAAAAGTTTGTTAAAATTTCATAAGTGATTGTCTTAGCTTTTTTTGCTAAATAAGATGCATCTCTTAAAACAATAACCTCATCTCCAACATTTACGCTTTCATCTATTTTAACAAAAAAAGCATCCATACAGATATTGCCAACGCTTTTATATTTTTTTCTATTAATACTGACTGTAAACTTTTGTGAGAGTGTTCTTGTGAGGCCGTCACCATAGCCTATTTGAACTACGCCAAAAAAACCATTTTTTTGAACTTGGTATTTCTTGCCATAGCCAATGTATTCGCCTTTTTTAGCATAGAATTTTTTTATAATATGTGATGAAACTGTCATAACTTTTAACTTATTTGGTTCATAGCCGTAAGCGCCAATACCAAGACGAAGCATGTCAAAGTTAAAGTTATAACCATAAATTCTGCTTCCGCCAAAACATATTGGCGCTTTTTGCGTTATAAGCTTTCTTAAAGCGCGGAAATTTTTATACTGTTTCTTTGTCCTATGGCTATCTTCTGTGTCAGAAAAGTGAGTGTAAATTGAGTTAAGCATAATGTTATTTTCATTTAGTATATTGTTGATGCTTTTTAAAACTATTTCACTTTTAGTGCCAAATCTATTCATGCCGGTATTTATGGCAAGATGTAAAAGATGTGAGCAGTCGTTTTTTATTGCCTTTCTTAAATCATCTTCATTTTCAATCATGAACTCGATATTGAACTCCCGACAGAGTTTAAAATCTACAACAGGAGCAAAAATGATGATGCGTTTTTTTGTTAATGCTCTTACTTTAAGAGCTTCCTTAATATTGACAACGCCAAAAGCTTCAACATACTTAGAACTAAACTTAACTATCTCTTCTATTCCATGACCATAGGCGTTTGCTTTTACCATAAGGCAGATATTTTTGCTGGAATAGCAGGATAGGTTGTATTTTAGGGCGTCTATATCTAAATATTTAAAATTTTCCATATCATTATATATATTTTATATAAAATTAATGTTAATGCGATGCTAATCGAAAAAAGTCGAAAATATGACGCACTTTTGCCGTCAAGGTTATGTAATTTTCTATTATATTTAGTAAAATTTTATTAGGAGGCACAATATGAATAAGCTACGCTATACGCTTAGAATATCTAATAATTTGCAAGCAAAAATAAGCTATACTGCAAATTATAATGGGCGCTCTAAGAACAAGGAAATTGAATATGCCATTAAGCGCTACTTGACGGATTTTGAGAGATTACATGGCGAGATTGACACGAAAAAAGAACTAGATTTTTAAATAAAGTTACTAAAAATAATTGACTTTTAAGAAAATGTGTTGTATAATACACATAGTTTTTTCTATTGAGTGATTTTTTGTGAAAAATTAATCAATAGGTAACCGCTTAGGGCTCTCACCCTAAACAATATACTTATTTTGGGTTGCTAGCTCAGTTGGTAGAGCATTCGACTCTTAATCATACGCTCCGAAACGAGTATAAAC
>DVLK01000076.1 GCA_018715545.1 Candidatus Caccovivens faecavium
TTTTTAAATTTATAATAATTATATGGATGTTGAAATTGAAGAAAAAGAAGAAATAGAAATTCAAAATGACGAATTGAAGGAGTTGGTGGAGAAGATGAATGCTGAGCCACTTGTGTCTTCCTCGTCGCTTGAATGGATTAAAGAGGAAACGCTTGTTTTGATAGTAAAAACCAAAAGCGAGCTTTCCGATGTTCTTTTGTTAGGCAAAAAAATGGCAGACTATGTCGGGATTGCTACCTCGGTCTGCACGCAAAAATTTGTGGATGGTGAAGACAAAATTTTTGAAATGCTTTTAAAATATGCGCCTTCTTATAAGCAGATTGCTGTTTTTTACAGTGATACGCCACTATTGCAAAAATCCACTTTTTTTGAAATCATGCAATATTTCGCTTCAAAAAAGATGAATTTCTTGCCATTAAAGCGTGGCTTTGTGATAAAAAGCGATTATATCGAAAACTTTGCCTCGCTTTTATCTACACCTCTTGACCATTTCGGACGCGATGATTTCTATGTGGTAAATGACGCAATTTCGATGGCGTATGCTTTTAAAGTTCTAAGTAAGAGAATAATTGATTTTCAAAAATCGCAAGGGGTTGTTCTCTTTGGCGAAAATACCATTTTTATTGACGCCGATGTGCAGATAGAAAGTGGAGTTGTCATCTATCCGAATAATGTCATCAAAGGAGAAAGTGTAATTTGTAGGGGCGTAGTTCTTCAAAGTGGTAATACTATTGATAGTTCAATTATATGTGATGATGCTGAGGTTGGACATAGCTATATTAAAAACAGCAAAGTGTCAGAAGGGAAGGCTCTTTATGGCGCGAATTTAATTAATGAAACTATTTAGGAGATTATATGAAGATTGTTGTAGGTTTAGGGAACTATGAGCCAAAATATGACCATACCTATCATAATATAGGCTTTGATATTTTGGATGAAATCGCTAAAAAGCTGAACATTTCCTTTACTAAAAAGATGTGTAAGGGGTTGGTTGCTGAGGGTAGGCTAGGCAGAGAAAAGATACTTCTTGTCAAGCCTCAAACTTTTGTCAATCTAAGCGGTTATTGTGTTAAAGAATTAAAACAGAAGTTTAAGGATGCGCGCTTTTTAGTTGTTGCTGATGACATCGACCTTCCAAAGGGCAATTTTAGATACAAAGAACGCGGAAGCGGTGGCACACATAACGGTTTAAGAAACATTGTTGAATTAATAGGTGAAGATTTTGAAAGAATAAGAGTGGGAATAGGACGAGATATCTTCATGGATTTAGCGGATTATGTCCTATCAAAATATGATAGGGAATACTTTGCTCCTATTATAGTAAAAGTGGCAGACGAGGTATTAAATAGGCTTAAATGAATTTCGTAAGTAATATATTAAAGCATAAAGATATCGGCGGGGTTACGATTGGTGAAAAGTCCGTTTTAGTGTATTCGTTAAAGCGGGCTTTATATCTATGTGGCGATTTTGTGACGGCTAGTAAACTTAAATATGCATTATCTTCGCTTGATAAGAAAGCGGAAATCATTGCGTGTGGCAGAGAGGTGGAGGACGAACGTGATCCTAATCTTTTTTCATTTTCTAGCGCTGTATCTAAGTTTTTGCGAGGAGAACTAGACTATCTTATCTTTCTACCATCTTCAATGACAACTAAATTTGATATGGCGTTCTTAAAGGAAAGTTTTTCGGTAAAAAAAGGAGAAGAATATTCTTTTGATGCTTTATCTTCCTCTCTTGTAAATTATGGTTATGAGCGCACTGACTATGTCAATATTGAAGGGCAATTTGCTCTTCGTGGTGACATATTAGACATCTTTTTATTTGGCGAAGATAGCCCTACGCGTATTGAGTTTTTTGACGAAGAAGTGGAGAGGATTATACATTTTGAAGCGTCTTCCATGAAAACTATAAGGGAATTAGACAGCGTTAAAATCTCGCCATTAATCTTAAAATTTGGCAAAAGCGTTGTGACAGATATAGCAGAAAATATCATCATAGATGAGCCAATAAAGATTGAGAATGAATGTTCCATTTTAAAGGAAAGTCGCAAGAATTTGTCATGGGCAAATGAAGAATTGTTTGCAGAATTTTCCACACTTTTAGAGAAGGATCATTATACATTTTCTAATTTTGGCGAAGGTGGTTATAACAATAAGACAATAGGACAAAAAAGCTATTTAACCGATTTTAACGCCTTAAAGAAAGATATAGAGCTTTATAGGTTTGATGGTAACGCTATTCTTCTATATGTAGGGCGCTACCATGAACTTATGGAAGAATTTTTACAGGCAAACAAAATTTCATACAAAAAATTTGACGGAGAGATAGAAAAAGGGAAGTTATATGTTGTAGATAAATATTTTCCTTTTTCATTCAGCTTTTTACAGGAAAAGATTATAGCTATCGGCACAGATGACCTATATAAATCTAAGAAGGTCGAATTTAAAAAGGGGAAAGAGAAGCTTTCATTTTTGCCTAAGGTAGGCGACTATGTTGTACACTCTTTTTATGGGATTGGTATCTGTAAGGACATAGTAAGATTGAAGCTCACTAACTTTGAAAAAGACTACTTTGTGCTAGAATATAAAAATGGTGCGCTTCTATATCTTCCAACCGAGCAGGCAAATGTGCTTTCAGCATATATTGGAGGAGAAAATCCAAAGCTAAATGCGCTTGGTTCGCAAGAATGGGCACATTTAAAAAACAAGGTTAAAGAGAATTTAAAGGAAGTGGCGATTGAGCTTGCCAAGATTTATAAAGAGCGTGCCACTATAAAGGGCTTTAAGTTTGTCCGCGATGAAGAACTTGAACATGAGTTTGATGAGTTTTTTCCTTACGAACTCACGCCCGATCAGCAGGAGGCGATAGCTGATGTTGATAAAGATATGGAAAGCGATAAAATTATGGACAGGCTAATATGCGGAGATGTTGGCTTTGGTAAGACGGAGGTGGCATTCAGAGCATGCTTTAAGGCTGTTTATAATTCTAAGCAAGTGGCATTTTTATGTCCGACAACAATACTTTCAGAACAGCATTTTCGTTCGGCGAGCGCACGCTTTAAGCCTTTTGGTGTCAGAGTTGAGGTTTTAAATAGATTTAAGTCACAAAAAGAAACAAACGCGATACTACAAAAACTAAAAAATGGAGAAATCGACATTCTAATTGGCACGCATAAGATTTTAGGCAAGGAAGTAGAGTTTAAAGATATTGGACTATTGGTGTTAGATGAAGAACAGCGCTTTGGAGTTAAAGATAAGGAAAAAATCAAGAAGTTAAAACAGAATATTGATGTTTTAACTCTTTCCGCAACTCCTATTCCACGCACGCTTCATATGTCGCTTAGTTCCATTCGTGACATCAGCGTGATTGCTACTCCTCCAAAGGACAGATTGCCTATCCAAACATATGTCACAGATTACAGCGACCAACTCCTTGTTGATACTGCGCGTAGAGAACTTTCGCGTGGTGGAAAGGTGCTTATTCTTTTCAACAGAGTTTTAGAGATATATAATTTTGCCTCTCATGTAAAACACCTACTTCCAGAGGGAAAGATTGGTGTGGCGCATGGACAGATGATGGAAAAAGAACTTGCGCGAGTTATTGACGACCTATATGACAACAAATATAATATCTTTATCAGCACAACACTGATAGAAAATGGTGTTGATTTGCCATCACTCAACACACTATTCGTGTTAGATAGCGATAAGCTTGGACTAAGTCAGCTTTACCAAATAAGAGGACGCATTGGACGCGGAGATAAACTGGCCTATGCGTATCTCACCTTTGACCGTGGAAAGATTTTAACAGAGGATGCTTACAAAAGGCTGGAAGCAATCACAGAGTTTAGAGAACTTGGAAGCGGATTTAAGATTGCTATGCGTGACCTAGAAATTCGGGGCGCGGGCAATATTTTAGGCAAGGAACAGCACGGGCATATGCAAAAAATCGGTTATGATATGTATCTTAAACTCTTGGATGAGGTTACACGCTCATTGAAGGGTGGCAAAGAGGTTGAGGCGAAAGAGATTAAAATTGAAATGCCGATTGACGCGTATATAAATGAAGATTATATTGTTTCTCAGGAAGAGAGAATTGTCTTTTATGATAAGATAAGCCATATTTCCTCTGAGAGAGAAAAGGAAGAGGTTTTAAAGGAGCTTTCACTTTCAAACGGCGATGTGCCTAAGGAAACAGAAAATCTTTGTGAAATAGCCCTACTTAAAAACCTTGCACAGAATTTTAATGTCAAATTAATAAGAATTAATCAAAAAGAATGTCTAGTATATTTCTATAAATCCAAGGAAATAATTGACAAAAGATTGTCGAAAATGGGAGAATATTATAGTTTCAGTTTAAAATTTGAAGAGTTACCTATTCTAAAACTGAATAGTGAAGAAAGCGTGGAAAATAAGATGAAATTGCTTATTGAAATGTTTTTTAAGGCACTAAGCTAGAAAAAAGATATAAAATTTGCCTTGTTTTACTTGAAATTTGTTGATATTTAAGCTATAATAATTGAGTTAAACTAACTTACGGAGATGTTATGAAGAAAAAAGTATTTTCACTTGTGCTTTGTCTTGTTATGTGTGCTTCGGTGCTCGCTGGATGTAATTTGTTCGGTCGTGACCTTGAAACATATTATAATACAATAGTTGCGCAAATAAACTATCAATATTCTATTGGTGCGGAGAATTATTCTTACACTGAGGACATAACAAAGCGTGATTTAATAAACGCTTATAATAGCTATGGATATAACTACACTCAAAATGGGTATTCACAAGAAGAAGCGGTCGAAATGACGCTTGACACTCTAATTAATAGAAGCTTGATGATAACAGAAGTTGAGCGCTATTATAAAGAGGCTGGCGAAGAACTTTTAAATGACGCCGAAAAAACTTATCTATGGGAAGAAACCTATGAAGCTATCTATGACAATTTTAGGACTTACTACAACGAAATTTTAGGCATAGAGGACGATACGACAAGCGGTGACGAAGAAACTTCTGGCACTATTTATCAGGCGTATGATAAACAAGCCACTCTCTACACAAAGCAAGACGGCTCTCTCGGCATTAAAAAGGTGGACATTGTCACAAATATTCGCGACAGCAAGCATGTTTTAAAAAATGAAGCTGGTGTTGTCTATGATGTTGAATATCAAGATGATAAAGGAAGTTACATCTTTAAAGATTTAATTTATGAAAATATCTTAGCGTACACTAGAAATACGGCGGGGAATACGGGAAGCACTAATTTTAGGTCGGCGCTTAATGAGTATATGAGTGCTGTAAGAGAAAATTATTCTTATCTTGACCTTGATGATGAAAAGACATGCTTTATGTTTGAACTTGACAGAATTTACGACATCTTAAAAGACAACTACATGGTGGAAAAATACGAGCAAATTTATAATAGACTTGCAAGCTCTGGCTCAACAGTAACTAATGTGAAGGTAGCGGATGTTGTTAAGTATTATGAAAACAATGTTGTATCTGACTATGAAAAGTATAAGAGTGATAGTTCGACTTTCCAAACAGATATCTTATCTCAGTCAACTTCTCCAAACTATATAAATTCAAGTGAAGCAAAATATTTCAATGTTGCAGTTATCAAAATCGCCTTTGAGGACGGAGCGAAAGAAGCGCTTGACACAAAGTTAACAAACGGCATGGATATAAATGAATACTACAACGAGTTATTAAAATTATATTCCTCAGCAAATGTTGAAATTAAAGATGAACAAACAGGACTTGCTAGCGGTAAGACGATAAGTGCAGAAAATCTTTTATCTCAAATTAAAAACGCCTTATCAAGTACGCGTGATTACCTTGACTATAACAAAGTTATAAATGACACAGAAAAAGTAAACGAAATCTTAGCTATGAGCGGTGTTTCACAGAGTGCCTCAGAAGAAATAAAAGAAGAAACAGTTAGGAACTATGTTGAAAGATACAACACAGAAATAGCTCATGAAAAAGCAGAAGCTTTCTTAAATTACTATTACTATTATAATGATGACACAA
>DVLK01000077.1 GCA_018715545.1 Candidatus Caccovivens faecavium
AACCCTAGAAGAGATTGATGATAGAATATTTAAAAATGTAGATAAAATCACTTTGAAATTTTCAAACAAAAACGAATTATTCTATATATACAAAAATACAATTGTGAAAATAAGATCTCTTAGAGAAATTTTTGATATAACTCATCGAAAATTAGATAATGCAGGCTTAACAAAATATTTTGAGTTAGTTTATATTAATGATATTTCTAAAGAAACAAACTTAAAAGATGTTAAGTTATATATTTTTTATAAACAAGGAAATGAAATTATGAATGTTGTTTATACAATTAATGTGTTTGAACTTAATTATTACATAAGTAACGACCACGAACCATTTTTTGGGAGATTGATTTATTACTTAAAAAATATCGTTAAAAAACTTAAGTTATAAAATTAAAAAATTGAATTAAATAAATAGGCTTTAAAGTTGATGTTTGCTTGTTATATAATTTAAATTATGTTATAATATGAAATATAGATTTTATTAGAGGTAGAAATGGATAAAACATACAAAAATTGGTGTGACAAATTGTTGGATTTAGGAAAAACAAATAAGTTGATAAATTTTAAAGAGATAAAACTTAGAACTCTTGAAATTTTATCTCCTGAATTGGAAAAAGTGTTTAAAGATATTTCAAATGGCAATGTATTAACGTTTTATGATGTTGATGCTTATATTTCCAAATTAAAAGATGATGACTTACCTATTTATGAACAAGATGAAGCAAAAGGCAAGTATGATAAAATTTCTAAAGATTTTATATTTCATAATTTAAATGATGTAATTAAATCAGACCAATTATTGTCCTTCAAAAAGGGCGAGAAGTTGACAAAGGTATTAAATAACATAAAAAAAGTTGCAGATTCATCAATTACAGAAACTGGTGTAAACATTTTATATATGGCTTTTGGTTTTTTAAATTGGCAAGAGGCTGAAAATATAGATTATAGTTTTAAGTCTCCTATTTTATTAATTCCAGTAAAGCTTGAAAACGAATCACCAAGTTTACCATTTGCTATTAGGCAATATGAAGATGAAATTGTTGTAAATCCTACACTAAAATATAAATTAAGCGTGGAGTTTGGAATTGAATTACCAACATTTCAAGAAAATGGGTTTGAAAATGAAACTATTATAGATTATTTTGAAAGAGTGAACAAAGTTGTTAACAAAAATAGTTGGAAAATTAGCAAAGATGTTGTTTTAAGTCCTTTTTCATTTACCAAGATTAATATGTATATGGATATGAAAGATAATGAAACTAAAATTTTGGCTAATTCTAATGTAAAAAAGATATTGAATAAAGATGATAATCAGGTCGAATCATATGATTATGCTGACATAGATATAGATAAATTTTTTGCCGAAGGCAGAGAAATTGATTTACATAATGTTGTTGATGCTGATTCTAGCCAAATTGAAGCAATTGTAATGGCAAAAAGTGGAAAAAGTTTTGTTTTGCAAGGTCCTCCAGGAACAGGAAAATCTCAAACTATTACCAATATAATTGCAGAACTTTTATATGATGATAAAAAAGTATTATTTGTTTCTGAAAAATTAGCTGCCTTAAATGTTGTCTATAATAACCTTAAAAGAGTTGGATTGTCAGATTATTGTCTAGAGTTGCACAGCAATAAGAGCAATAAAAAAGATGTAATAGATGAACTAAATAGGGTTTTACATGCCAGCAAAAAGACGGTAAAAGAAAATGCTAAAAAAGATTTAGAAGAATTATATGAAGCAAAGGGACAATTGGATGATTATGCAAAAATTCTGCACAAGCCAATCGCATCAATAAACAAGACTCCATATCAAATTTTTAGTGCTATATCAAAGTATAGAGATTTTCCTGAATTTTCATTTGCAATAGAAAATATTGAGAGTATAGATATTGACTATTTAAAAAATGCGACAACTTTATTAGATAAATTCAGCGATTTTGAAAAAACTATTGGTTATGAATACGAAAAAAATTGTTGGAATGGGTTCAATAAGATAAGTTTAAATTATAAAGAAAAGTTAGATTTAAAAAATCTACTTACATCTATCTTTAAAAACTTGAACGATGTGTGTACTTTTATAAAAAAAATAAAGGACGATATAGGAATAGAAATAGAAAACGCAAACGACATAAAATCCTACTATGAGTTAATAAATAAATTAGCAAATCTAAGCTACTTTCATAATTCAATATTTGATAAAGAAAAATTAATTCTTATTTTAAAAAATTTAGAAGAATATAACAATGCAATTAAAGATTTAGAAAAAAACAAGAAAATATTGAAAGATGTGTTTAATGATGAATTTTATTCTCTTGATATTAACAATTTTTATATTAATTTTAATAGAAACTATAATACTAAATTTAGAATATTAAAAAAAGATTATCGCAAAGATATAAAAACTTTAAGAAATCTTCAAAAAGAAAAAAATAAAAAACTTAAATATGAAGATGCTGTAAGATACTTAAAATTAGGCTATCGAATTATAGAATTAAATGAAAAAATTAATCAAGGAAAAGAAAATCTTGAATCTTTTATTGGTAACTTGGATGTTATTAAAATTGATTTAGAAAAACTGCACTTAGAACTTAATGACCTTAACAATATAATGCCAGCGACAATGCTTAGTTTAACACAGGTTACTGAAGAAAGATTTACTGTTTTCCAAAGAACAATTAAAGAATTTATTTCTTTTATTAAAGAAAATAAATTTTTGGAACAATTAAATCAAATACAAGAATATTTTGATATCAACATCTACAATGTTAATAAAACTAAACTAATAGAATTAAAAGATATAATAAAAAGATGTTTAGATAGTTTTGAAGAATTAGATGATTGGATTAGATTTAATGAAGTCTTGATAATGTTAAGTCAAGAAGGACTTAAAGAGTTTGTGGATGAATCAATAAAATACAACATTCCAAGAAAAACATTATCAAAAACATATAAATTAATGTTTTATAAACAACTTATGTATAATACTATAAATAAAAATCCAATTTTACACAATTTTTCTAGACTAACTCAAGATTCTGCTGTGGCAAAATTTAAAAAGGAAGATAAAATAAAATTTGAAATTTCTAAGGCTGAAATCAATTGTAAATTATCTAATAAAAAACCAGATTTCACAAAAATGGTTGCTGGCAGTCAACAAAGTGTATTAACTAGGGAAGCTTTAAAAAAACGCAAACAAAAACCTGTAAGAGAGTTATTAAAAGAAATATCACAATTAATTCAAACCTTAAAACCTTGTTTCTTAATGTCTCCTTTAAGCGTAAGTACTTATTTAGATTATGATACATGTAAATTTGATACCGTCATTTTTGATGAAGCATCGCAAATTTTCCCTCAAGATGCTATTGGCTCTATTGCACGGGCTGAACAGGTTATTGTAGTTGGGGACTCAAAACAAATGCCGCCAAGCAACTTCTTTATGGCGGATTTTGATGATGAAAATGAAGATGATTCATTAGATTTTGAATCCATTTTAGACTCATGTCAAGCTATAATGGAGCAGAAATGGTTAAAATGGCATTATAGAAGCAAGAGTGAAGAATTGATTGCTTTCTCAAATGCGAATTTCTACCATAACAATTTGATTACTTTCCCTTCGGCAAAAAGTGAAAGTGAAGATTTTGGAGTTCATTTTTACTATGTTAAAGATGCAATTTTTGATAGAAAAGCAAAAAACAATCGAAAAGAAGCTGAAAGGGTTGTTGATTTAGTTTGGGAACATTTTGAGCAATATCCTGAAAGAAGTTTAGGCGTCGTATCTTTTAGTGTCGCACAACAAGCCTTAATTGAAGAGATAATTTCAGAAAGAAGAAAACAAAATGATATTTTTGCTGAATTATTTGATTCGAAAAGAGAAGAACCATTTTTTGTAAAAAATCTAGAAACAGTGCAAGGAGATGAAAGAGATACAATTATTTTTAGTGTGGGGTATGGCAGAGATAGTGCTGGAAAATTTTATCATTTTTTTGGACCTCTTAGTAAAAGTGGTGGAGAGAGAAGATTAAATGTAGCAATAACAAGAGCTAAGTACAATGTTAAAGTTGTAGCTTCAATAAAATCACATGATATTGATTTGTCTAAAACTACAGCTGTAGGTACTAAATTATTAAAAGAATACCTAGAATGTGCTGAAAAAGGTATGGAGTATCTAAAAAGAACAATCACATTTAATGATTCTGAACCCGATTCTGAATTTGAAATTGAAGTTGGCGATGTTCTTAAAAATGCAGGATATAATTTTGATATACAAGTTGGTTGTTCTGGTTATAAGATTGACATTGGTGTTAAACATCCTAAAAATTCAGATTATGTCTTAGCAATTGAATGTGATGGTGCAACTTATCATTCCAGTAAGACAGCCAGAGAAAGAGATAGACTTAGACAAGAAGTTCTAGAAAAGCTCGGATGGAAATTTTATAGAATATGGTCTACAAGTTGGTTCTTAAATAAGAAAAACGAACAAGAAAAATTTCTTCAAGCCGTTGAAAAAGCAATACAGGAATATGATAATAATATTGATGATGATTTTATATATAAAAAGAATGAAGAAAAAGAATCTTTTATTGATGAAGAGATTTCGGAAGAAAAAGAATTGAAAGATTTATTCCCTAAATATAATCACTATAACTATGATAATATTTATTTGCCAAGTTTTAGAAAAATTATATTTCCATTAGTGGAAAAAGAAGGACCAATCACTGAAGAATTATTGCTTAAAGAAACAGTGGAATTTTTCGATAATGAAAAGGTAACCAGCAGAGTTAGAGATGATTTCAGAAGAGCTATGCGTAGTCAGTTTAACATCTTTAAAATAAAGGATTATTATGTAGTAGATAAAAATGCAAAGATTGAATTAAGGCTTCCTGATGATGGAGATGAGCCTCGTGAAATACTTATGATATGCGATGATGAAATTGCGGCTGGAATGATTGAAATTGTAAAAAATAATAATGGAATAGCAAAAGACTCATTATTTTCAACAATTGTAAAATTGTTAGGTTTTAACAGAATGGGAACCAAGATAAAAACAAAATTTGATAAAATCGTTGATAATCTTGTTTCTAATAAGACATTCTCTGTGGAAGATAATATGATTTTTATGGCTTAAATATTGCAATTCCAAACCAATCTTTATTAAAAAATAAAACGAAATTAAAAAATAAAACGAACTTTGTTTGAGAGATGATCTCTTTCTCAAGGTTCGTTTTATTCTTGTTTGTCTCACTTGTCCACAAAGTCTTATTTTTGATTATTTAATTTTGATTTTGCGACTTTGATTTTGAAGCGTTTGATTTTGCTATTTCAAAGAAATGATAATACACAGGAATATTTTATGTCAATTAAATTAGATGATTTGACTTATTGGTTAAAGAAATTCTATAATAAAATTATGAGTAATTTAACAAAAATTGAACATTATGTTCCCCAAGTTTATTTAAATAACTTTTGCACGGAACAAATAAAGAATAAATTTTTAATATGGAAATATGACAAAGAGAAATGTCTTTTTTCTAAAGTCAATATTTCCGATGTTTGTGTTCAGAATTTTTTTTATGATATAAAGAAATCTGAAATACAAGAATATGCTCAAACAATGGAAGATGATAAGCTTATAGATTTCCCAAATTCAATTTTAAATGAGGATCAGCCTTTAGAGAAGTTTTTTTCCGTTTATGTTGAGGGTGAATTATTTAATAAAATAAAAAAAATAATAAATCTGTATAATGAAAATAAAGAAGATCTGAGGAAATTAGATAAATTAAGAATATCTGATGAGGATTTATTTTATTGCTCTTTATATAGTCAATATCAATGGTTAAGAACTCCTGATATGAAACAATCGTTGGATAAAGTGGGCGAAGATGCTAATAAGGGTATTTTGGAAATATTAGATTCATACACTGGAGATCAGAAAGACACAGAACAAATTAGAAAAGAAATAAAATTTTCTGAAACGAAGCTTGCAAAAAAAAGAACGCATCATGAGATTTTATTTGACGCTAAACATATGACAGGTATGGCCAATATATTTTACCATATGTATAAGTGGATTTTTCTCTATTCCCAAGATCATTTATTTTTGACTTCAGATAATCCAACAATTTTTGATGGATATTATTCACCAAAAAATATTCCACTCTTCTTTCCTCTAACTCCAAACATTTGCGTTGCATTAATACATGAAGATGATAAAAAAAATTATGAGAAATATGATAATGGTAGTTTTGTAAAGTGTAGCTATGATTGTGTAAAATATATAAATATGCTTACTTTTCATAATGCAAATAAGATTGTTTTATCTTCAATTAACAATGATGACGATATAAAGAAAACTCTTTTTAACTAAACCTCAAAAAAAGCAACAACTTAGGTTGTTGTTTTTTTATTATAATCATTAGCACAAATTAGCACAAATTAGCAAAAGTTAGACGGCATTAGAAATTTTGAGAATTAAAATATTTGTTGAAGGAGGTAAAAGTAAAAAAATAAGATAGTCGATTAAAAGGGGAATTATGGATTCAGAATTGTTTTTAAATTTATGCAATTTATCTTGGGAAGTTGCCCTGATTGCTTTTATTGTTTTTGGATTAACAATGCTAATAAAGTGGCCTATAAAAAAGGCTACTTCAAAACTAGAAGAAAACAAGAGAAAAGCAGTTAATACTGTGATTGTATTTATTCCAATGATTTTATCAATTTTGTTGAATGGTCTATATTATGGAATATTTAAACATGAGTGGTTCACTGGAATAGTTTTTGAGTCAGCCGGTTCTATATACATAATAGCACTTGCTATTTATGCAATTTATTCAAGAATTGTAATAATTATCAAAGGAGCAAAAACCAACTCGGAAACAAATGAAAATTTGAGTAAAGAAACAATCTCATTTATCAAACAAAATATAAAAACTATCTCAAAAACATTAAAAGTTGATGAAAGTAATTTGGAAAAAATCGTAACAAAGATTGAAGAACTTTTGAAAATAAGAGAAGAAATAACAAACAATCTAGAATACCAAGATATTGCGGCAACAGAGAATATTGATAATCAGGTCAATGAATTAAAACAAGAGGAAAATACTCTTAAAACAACAATTGCTTCATTAAAAGAGCAATTAACAAATTATCAAAATTCAATTAAAAAAGGAGAATAAAAAATGGAGTTAGAAGAATTTAAGGATAGAGCAGGTCAAGAAAGCACTTATAGACCAAACAGAAGAAGGATTAAGATAGTTAGTCAAACAGCGGATGAAATTATTGCAGATATCGAATATGCCGACAATGCAACAGAAAACGGTACACCTATTAATGCCGAAAAGATGAATAAAATTAGAACAGCAGTAATGACCGCTGAAAATAATTCTTCTCAAGCAGTAATGGCCGCGAGTAGTGCAAATACGACTGCAGGAAATGCAGATACAAAAGCGAATCAGGCACTAGAAACTTCACAAAGCGCAGAAACAACTGCAAATCAAGCATTTGAAAAAGCAGATGAGGCTTTAACGCAAGTTGTGAATATGCAAGGCACGAAAGTTAAGGTTAATGGTGCTATTGTTTCTGAATTTGATGCTGACACAAAGGTGGATGTTAGTATTTATAATACTGAAAAAACTGCCTTGTCAAATAGAGTTACGGCATTAGAGGCAAAACCAATAATTACAAAAATTACTTATGATGCAACAACTGATACTTTCATTTTATAGGAGAGCAAGATGGGTAATTTAAAAATAAATGGTCAATTGATAGTAAATGAAAACATAATTGATGATTTTATTATAGACTATTATCCAAAAACGCAGAAAGAGAAAAACATTGCAAATGGAAACTGGTGGAAACTCTATAAAAGTGGAAGATTGGAACAGGGTGGAAGATATATAACTTCTAGCACTTGGAACATAGTTAAAGACATTAATCTTTTGAAAGAGTATACAAATACAAACTATAGTGTATTTATAACCCCAATAGGCGAAACGAATCAATCAGCTGGAACCAGAGCAAAAATTTTATCCAACACAAGTTTTAATCTAGGTGTATGGGGAATAACAACGGGCGATAAGGTAATAGGTGCTTCTTGGATGGCTGTGGGTTATAGATAGAGAAAGGAGAAAATTATGGCAAATATTAAATGTAATGGAAAAATATCAGGTAATGATATGGATATTAAAGGAAATCTTGATTTGTTTGAAGATGCAACATCTAGTAGTTATAGCACAAGAATGCAGGCTTTGAATAATAAATTAAATATTTCAGCATCAAATGGTATGGCTATTAATAACATGGATGTGGCAACAAAAAACGATGTTAACAATGTTGGTAAGTCAGTGGTTCAATTGGGAATAGAATCTAATGGAGATACAATTACATTAAGTCAGCCTATAACTAATTTTAAATTTATCTGGATAATAAATTTTAGCACTAGCGAAGCATTTAGATGTCCACAAATATTTCCGTCGGTTTGGCTTTCGCAACATTATGGGCGAGAGATACAAATTGAAAGTTATGACGGAAGTAGATATAGATGTAGATTCGATAATAGCCAGTCATTTACTGTTATTGCAAAATATTATGCTAATGATGTGTATGTGTATGGTATAAATTAGATTTGCTTAAAAGGAGAAGAATATGGCAAACATTAAATGTAATGGGAATATCGAATCTATTGATGTTTTAGTAAAAAGCGATTTAATTGTTGATGGTAATGGAACGATACAAAGTCATAAAATTATAACAGAATATTCAAAGGCTAGCAATTTTATTAAGTTTGAAAATGGAATAATGATATGCTGGGGAATTGTTAATACATCAAAATCTAATGTAGTATCATTACCTCAAGCATATAAAGACGCTACATATCAAGTGGTTGGAACTTATAATATAAAAACAGGTGCTTGGGAAAGTGTCTGCATAACATCTCAAACCAACACTGGATTTGTAGTTTCAAGCGGAGAAACAAATAATTCATATTCGTGTAGATACTTAACAATAGGTTATTGGAAATAAAAGGAGAAATTATGTATAATTTAGGTTTAATTTTTAGAGATGACGATGATTACGGCAATAAAGCTAAATTTTGCAATGAAAACAATCTAAAAATTGTAGAAATTGAAAAGGATGAAAGAGGAAGAAGATTTCAAATACAAGAAATAGATTCTCCTACAACTGAAGAAATTTTGAATGATTTACGACTCAGAAGAAGATATGAGTGTTTTGAAATTATCAATCGAGGACAACCATGGTATGAAACTCTTACTCAAACACAAAAAGAAGAACTTAAAATTTGGTATAAAGATTGGTTAGATGTAACTGATAAATATAGCGAAGGAATTAGTATAGAATATATAATTCCAACAAGGCCAAGTTGGATAAAATAATAGGAGAAAATTATGGCGAATATAAATTGTAGTGGGCAGGTTAAAGCAAATAATCTGGAATTAAAAAGTTCCTTTGAAGCTTTGACTAATATTGGAAATGGTTTTGAAATTTCAGATCCAGTAAATGTTGGCATTGAACTTGGGCGAAAGGATGGAACTCCTGGAACACCATATATAGATTTTCATACAGATGGAAATCCAAATACAGATTATAATTCAAGAATCAATGCAAATGGTAATCAGTTAGATGTATATGCTCAGGATGGAATGTTATTGAATAACAACAAAATATTGGTATCAAAAAGTAATGGCGTGCCGAATGGCAAGATTCCGCAAGTGTCTTACTATAAACATACAAGAAGTATGGCTACCGATGAAACAGTATATTTAACTCCAAACTCATTTGGTTTTGAAAATGCGATTTTATGTATTGTTGCATGCATAAGGCAGGGTAATGCGAGTGGAACAAGAGATCCCCTATTAGTTTATGAGGATAGTGCAACAAGTTGGCGAGTCATTAGTGACGGCGGTTCAGTTAATGGTTTTTATGCTATCGCTATTGGCTATTAAAGATATGCGGAGGATAAATATGGGAAACTTAAAAGTTAATGGAAGTATAAAAGCTAAAAGTGTATATGTAAATGAAGAAAAATTTGTATTTGCTTCAACAGATAATGAAGTTATGTTGGGTGCAAAGAAGAATAATTATCAGGTTCATCCTTTGATAACAAATAATGATAAAGTGACAATGGTTTTTGATGATGATTCAGATTGGACAGAGCATTTAATTAATAACAATAAGCCAATAACCATTGATATGACTGAAAAAAAGAGTGTGGCTGTTGCGTTTAGAGATTATTCCAATAGCGGTGGAATTTGTGTTTTAAAATTTGATAAAGCAGATTTAAAAGCATTATCAAGCATCAATTTAGAATTTCCAATAATGTGGTGTGCTGGTGGCGCGGGTGGAAGTGCATGGTTAAATTTAGGTTTTAAATTTTCAGGCGAAACATTAAAACTAGTAGATTACTATGCAGGTAGTGAAGCTTGGGGACTTTATATTTGGACAGTCTCAGCTCAATAATATTAAATGGTATGGCAAAATTAAGTTGAATTTTAGATTGTAATGTAATATATGACCAGTTAATAAATTCAACAAAGCCAAGTTGAATAAAATAAAAGGAGAAAAAATATGGCGAATATAGAATGTTCAGGAAAAACTTCAACAAAGATACTTGAAATATTTGACGATACAAAAACTACTAAATGGATTGTTAAAATTGAAAGTGATGGTAGTTTAGTATTTAGTATTAATTAAGAGGAGTTTATCATGGCAATAAAAATTGGTAAAAACGGAGAGTTGTATTGTAATACAGTAAAATATAACTGGAAGCAATGTAGGAATATGATAGCAGATGGTTGTTGCGGGAATATGTCAGGTGCATGGACTTTTGCAAATGGTGTAAGCTATGTAAACGAACCTTGTGGTTATAAAAGTTATAGATGCTTTAAAATTGCAACAGGAACACCAGCGGGCGATTTATTTCAACAAAAATTACCTAAATTAATAAGTGGACATAAATACTACTTTAGCGTTTTTC
>DVLK01000078.1 GCA_018715545.1 Candidatus Caccovivens faecavium
AAACTTAAATTTTTGTTATACTATATTTCAATAGGAGGGAAAATGACGGAGGAAGAATTTAAGAAAGAACTAGAACTTAATGACAAGCTAGTCAAAAAAGAAAAGATGTCACTTAAAGAGCAGTATAAAGATTTTGCTGAATTTATTGCACAAAGCAAAATAAAGGTTAAAAAGGAGCAGAACGATGGGAAAAAGTAAACCTTATTATGTAGCAATTGATTCAGATGTTTTGAGAGCTTTGGTATTTGCAGATATTCTTTTAAAAAATAAAGTAGATTTTAGAAGTGTAGATGATTTTGCCATTAAACAATACGGTGGCTATTTAAGAAAAATTTTGAAATATATGCACGAAGATAAGCTTAGGATTGTTATTCTTAATAATGTTTATCAGGAGAACAAACATTCGCCGAGCTTAGTAAGCTTTATCGTGGAAAATTGCTATGTGCCAAATATAACTTTTGAAAATTATGGAAAGATTGCCAGATCTGTTTCGACTCTTGCAAAGAAGTATTGTCGTCCATATTTTGACCCAAAAAGAGGTAAGCAAATGGAAGCTCCTATGCTGGCGACATATGACGCCAATGTTCGTGCGGATGTTCCAACAAATGATGCATTCCACATGGCAGAGGCAACAATTGCAGGCGTTTCTATTGTTACGCTCAATGGGCAACATTTTGTTTTTAATAAAAAAGAGGAAGAAGAAATACATAACTCGCGTTCTAAGGGTATTCAACGCATTAATATTAGAGAGGGGTATTATCAACAATACGATGATGGCAGAATTATATCCCCAAAGCCGTTTACTCTTTCTGTATTCGGGCCTTTATTAAAAGGAATAGAAGATAATTCTCTTGCAATCTCAGAAGTTTTAGAAGAAGCGGATATGATTCGAGCAAAAGATATAGAAGAAGATATTACCGCTGGTATTTATGATACAAAAACTATTTAGTTGTTAAATTTTAACATTATGTATTTATAAAATCAGCTTTTGTGCTGGCGATAAAGATTTTGTCTTCACCATATTTTGCTTTGATTTCTTCCACGCATTCAGTAAGTTTAATTTTTTCGTCATCAAACATGGAAAGTTGTCTATATTCTTCCACTTTATTTAGTGACGATACGCGCACACGAATGGCGCGTATCTTTTTATCGTAATGCCAAAAACTATCAAGAAGTTCCATTGCACTTTCAAGCAATTTCTTATAACTCTTTATTGGAGCTACTGTTTTTGAATGCCTAAATTTTTCAAATTCATTTGTTTTAACAGTGACCGCAATCGTGCGCGCCTCAAATTTACCGCGTGTCATGCGCATGGCGATTTTTTCGCATAAAAGCGCAACAGTCTTTTCCACCTCTTCACGCGTCCGTATGTCGCGTAAAGTTGTTGTGCCATTACCTATGCTTTTAGGCGGAGCAAGGTTATAGTAACAAGCGACTGGTTCGATTAGTTCTCCTTTTAGTTTTGCTTGAAGTTCTAAGCCAGTTTTGCCCATAATCACCTTTATTAAGCTTACATCTAAGTTCACAAAATCGCCGATTGTAAGTATGTTCATATTTTCAAATTTTTTCCATAACTTTCCGCCGATGCCGACAATGGAGTTTAGTGGTAATGAATAAGTCATTTCTTTAAATTTTTCCTTTGGTATAACTGTTGTGGCGTCTGGCTTTTTCATGTCGGATGCAAGTTTTGCAAAAATTTTAGAAAATGACACTCCGACTGAAACGGTAAAGCCAAACTCCTTTTTAACACGCACTCTTATTTCATTTGCAATCTCTTCACCTGTCATTTTTAAGTATTTTAGGGAGTTTGTAACATCCAGCCAGCATTCGTCAAGCCCTAATGGCTCAACAAAGTCGGTATAGTCTAAATATATATCATGAAGCTCTTTTGAGATTTTTTCGTAAAGGTTGTAGTGTGGTGCGAGGCAGACAAGGTCGGGGCATTTTTGTTTTGCTTCCCAAATTACCTCGCCAGTTTTCACGCCAAACTTCTTTGCAATATCATTTTTTGCAAGTATCACGCCGTTTCGTTTTTCTGGATTTCCAGTGACTGCGACAGGCTTGTCTTTAAGCTCTGGTCTTGTCACACATTCCACAGATGCGAAAAAATTGTTGACATCTGAGTGCAATATTACTTTCATTTTTCTCCTTTTTTTGTTACAATATATCTTGTTTAAAAAGGCTGAAAAATATGACAAAATCATATGTTTAGGTTCAAAAAAAGTGTGTAAGAAATCAAAAAATAATAGAACAAAATTGATGCGACTAACAAAAAATCGCGGGACAAATAACAAAATTTAAGGAGAGAAACTATGATATTCAAAAATTGCAATCTTTTAGATTTAAAAACAGGAAAGGTAAAGTTAACTGATATTCAAATAGAGGGCGATAAGATTGAGAAAATTGGGAAAATAGCGGGTGAGGGCATAGATTTAGATGGTAAAATTGTTATGCCAGGTTTTGCAAATTGTTACCATAGCTATGAGCGCGCTAGTTTAAATTCCTATGAAAAAATTATTGATATAAAAGACTTGCATGCAAAAAATATTTGTGCTGGTGTTTGTTTTGATTATTACGATATGAAAAATGTTACAATACTTGAAAACATCGAAAAGCTATCTGAGAATGAGTTTTTAAAGCAATGTATGACTTTGGAAAATAAAGTTTTTATAAAATTTGGTCAAAATTTAAACGAAATGGGCGAGATAAATGCGATATACAAGAAAATGCCTAGTGAAGTTCTGGAAGAATTCGGGATTTTGGACAGAAATGCGGTGATTGTCGGTGGAAATTGCTTTGAAAAGGATGAGTTAGAATTACTTGGCGCATATAACACAAGCTTTGTTTTACTTCCAAACGATGACGCAAGAAGTGGAAGAAGATTTATAAACATCAACATTTTAAATAGGTTAAATATTCCGTTTGGGCTTGGTAGTGGTGAGTATGCCGAAGTTGACTTTTTCGCATTTATGCGAGTGCTACTCTCTTTTAACTCCTTTGTTATGGAAAATTCTTCGCTAATGAGCGAGCAAGAGGCGCTTCTTCATGCCACGCTAATTGGTGCAAAAATTTTAGGTTTTGACGGCGAGATTAAAGAGAAAAACTATGCAAACTTTATCGTTTTAAGCGGAAAGACTAATTACGAGGATATCTTCAAGGGTATAGTCTATGGCATGAGCAAGCAAAATGTGTTTATGACTGTAAAAAATGGAAAAATTCTTCAACAAAATGGCGTTTTTGCTATGGAAAAATAGAAGATTATGCTAAAATATTTGTAGAACATGCCGACAAAGTAAATTTTCCTTAAATTACCAAACAATTTGAAAATTTGTTTGTAAATTTATAGTGTTAAAGAAAAATTGCTACAAAAGAATTTTGGTGTGTAAAAAGGAGTAACAAATGGAAATTAAAGAACAACTAGCCAGCGAGTTTGGGCTTAGAAACGATTATGTCGAAAACATTATTAATCTTATCGATGAGGGAAACACGATACCTTTCATCGCAAGATATAGAAAGGAAATGCATGGCTCGTGTGACGACCAGGTGCTACGCGATTTTGCTGATAGGCTTAAATATTTAAGAAATTTAAATGATGAAAAAGAAAAGGTGCAAAAAGTTATCACCGAGCAAGGCAAGTGGACAGACGAAATAGCAAAGGCTCTTGAAAACGCCATGACACTCACTGAGGTTGAAGATATTTATAGACCATATAAGCCAAAGCGTAAGACAAGAGCATCGGTGGCTATTGCTAAGGGCTTAGAGGGCTTAGCCGACATCTTGCAGGCGCAGAGCAAGAGTTTTGTCTTTTTACAAGAAGCAGAAAAGTATGTCAAAGAGGATGTACCAACAGTTGAAGAGGCTGTGCAAGGAGCAAAGGATATTGTTGCTGAGCGAATTTCAGATAGTGCGGAATTAAGAAAGGAACTTCGTGAGATTTTAGCTGAAAAGGCTTTTATAAATTGTGCGCTTTTAGAAAATGAAAATAATTTAACTTATGAAACTTATGCTGGCTTTAAGCAAGAAGTTAAAAATCTTCCAAGTCATAGAATACTCGCTATCAATCGTGGCGAAAAAGAAAAGTGCTTGAAAGTAGAAATTACGATTGATGAAAAACTTATGTTTGATGTCATAAATCACCACTTTAAGAAAAATAACCCTGACACAGACACATATATGGAAGAGGTTATTCGTGATAGTTATGACCGCTTACTCTTCCCTTCACTTGAAAGAGAGCTTCGCTCAAATCTAACGGACAGAGCGGATGAGCAGGCTATCAAGATGTTTGAAGTGAACTTAAAACCACTTCTTCTTGAAGCGCCTCTTAAAAACAATATCATTTTAGGGCTGGATCCAGCGTATAGAACGGGCTGTAAGATTGCCGTTATCGACAAGAACGGCGCAGTGCTTGATACCACCGTTATCTATCCAACTCCACCTCAATCAAAGACGGAAGAGAGCATTGAAAAACTTAAAAAGTTGATTGAAAAATACAATGTTAATATAATTTCAATCGGCAATGGAACAGCATCAAAAGAGGCAGAGATTTTTGTTGCAGAACTTATTAAGCATGTCGATAGACCTGTAAGCTACGCGGTAGTTTCTGAGGCGGGCGCTTCGGTGTATTCTGCCTCCAAACTCGGCGCGGAGGAATTTCCAGATTATGATGTTTCGCTTCGTAGTGCCGTTTCCATTGCAAGGCGTCTTCAAGATCCACTTGCAGAACTTATTAAAATTGATGTGAAGTCAATAGGTGTTGGGCAGTATCAACACGATATGCCACAAAATAGGCTGACCGAAGTTTTAACAGGAGTTGTTGAGGACTGTGTAAACAGCGTTGGTGTCGACTTAAACACCGCTTCTCCAAGCCTACTTTCCTATGTGTCAGGACTTAATATGTCAATTGCTAAAAACATCGTAACTTATCGAACAAAAATTAAAGGTTTTAAAAATAGAGAGGAACTTTTGTTCGTTCCAAAGCTTGGTCCAAAGGCGTATGAGCAGTGCGCAGGCTTCTTGCGCGTTGTAGGTGGCGAAAATATCTTAGATAACACCGCTGTGCATCCTGAGAGCTATGACGCCACACGAAAACTTTTAAAACTTTTCAATATGTCAGAGGAGGATGTTAAAAATCATAACCTCGTGCTACTGCCAAAACTTATCGAAGAGAAAGGCGAAGAAAAGGTGGCAAAGGAGTGCGGAGTGGGTGTTCCAACCTTAAAAGATATCACAAGCGAACTCCAAAAGCCGGGCAGAGATATTCGTGAAAGTATGCCAAAGCCGGTTTTAAGAAGTGATGTCATACACATGGAGGATTTGCAGGCAGGTATGATTTTTGACGGCGTGGTTAGAAATGTTGTCGACTTTGGTGCGTTTGTTGATATCGGTGTGCATCAAGACGGACTTGTGCATATCTCGCAACTTTCTGACGGTTATGTAAAACACCCTTCCGAGGTTGTTAAAGTTGGCGACAAAGTGAAGGTCAAAGTTTTAAGTGTTGATTTAAATAAAAAGAGAATTTCTCTCACCATGAAAGGCGTGGAAGAAGAGGAAAAATAATGGAAAGATGTCCTAAGTGCGGAACAACTGCTGAGGAAATTTTATCGACAGGCTTTGTTGGATGCGAAAAGTGCTATGAACTTCCAACTGTCAAAAAGGCTATCGAAAAGATGTTTGATGGCAAAAAGCATAAGGCTAAAAAAGATTAGTTGAAAGGAGAAAAATGTGTTAGGAGCAATTATCGGCGATATTGTTGGTTCAAAATATGAATTTAACAACATAAAGACTAAAGATTTCGTCTTTTTTCAACCTGATATGTTTTTCACTGATGACACTGTGATGACGGTGGCAATCTATGACGCCTTATCTTCTTGCAAAGGTGACTATTCAAAGTTAAGCGATTTAGCAATAGAAAAGATGCAAGAATATGGCAAAAAAAGATATCCAATGAGTGACAAAATAGGCTATGGTTCCATGTTTAATGGTTGGCTTACATTTAAAATTCCTGCTCCTTACAATAGTTTTGGCAATGGAAGTGCTATGCGTGTTAGTTCTGTTGCTTACTTTGCAAAATCGCTTGAAGAAGTTAAAAAATTGTCTTATGCAGTCACTTCCGTGACTCACAATCATGAAGAGGGAATAAAAGGAGCAGAGGCGACTGCAGTCGCCACATTTATGGCACTTCATGGAGCAAGCAAAGAAGAGATAAAAGACAAGATAGAAAACGAGTATTATTCGCTAGATTTTGACTATGATACTCTAAAAAAAGACTATTCTTTCAAAGAAACTTGTCAAGGAACGGTGCCACAGGCGTTATATTGTTTTTTAATTTCAAATTCATATGAAGATACTATCAGAACGGGAATTTCCATAGGTGGCGATAGCGACACTCTTTGTGCTATTGCTGGCGGTGTCGCTGAGGCGTTTTATGGTATACCAAAGGAGATGAAAGATACGGCAAAGCTCTATCTTGACAATTTTTTAAATAAAAAAGTAAATGAGTTTGAAAAAAAATTGTTTCAAATGGCAAATATAGGGGAATTGATGGACGAGTTTAAAGATGTGGCAATTTCATCGAGAATTAGGCTAGCACGAAATGTCAGTGGCTTTAATTTTTTCACGAAATTGACAAGCGAAATAGACGCGGAATTTATCTTAAACACCATGGAAAAGATTTTAAACGATTTTGGCAATTTTGATTTTATTCGCCTCAAAAATCTTTCTCTAAATGAGTGCAATTCTCTTCTTGAAAGACATATTATAAGCCGTGAACTTATCGAAAATAAGGACATTTCAGCGGTGGCGATTAGTGCTGACGAACATTTGATTGTCATGATGAATGAAGAGGATCATTTGAGGCTACAATGTATATATGATGGCTTCAATCTCAACAAACCATACCGCATTATCAAGGAACTTGACGAAAGAATACTATCTGAAATTGACATTGCCTATAATGACAATTTAGGCTTTATAACCGCAAATCCGTCCAATCTTGGCACGGGCATGCGAGCTTCTGTCATGCTCTTTTTGCCAGCACTTGAAAGGCGAGGAGAACTTGATATCATGAAAAAAGATGTACTTTCCTCTGGTTGCACAATACGCGGGCTTTACGGCGAAGGTAGTAAGAATTATGGTGGCTTCTATCAAATCTCCAATCAAAATTCGCTGGGACTAACTGAGGAGGAGATTATCGACAATGTCACTGAGAAAATTTTTGATATCTGCGAAATGGAAATGTCAGCACGCGAGGACATACTATCAAGTGACCATTTGAAATTGAAAGATGAGATATATAGAGCTTATGGCATTTTAAAAGAATGCGCTTGTCTTGGCGAAGAGGAGATGATAAAACTTCTTTCGCTTGTCAAATTCGGCGGAGTTTTAGGCTTTTTAAATATCAAAGAGAAGGAGTTTGAAAGACTATTCACCGAAGGTGCGTCTGCAAATTTAAGAGAACTTACAAATTTTTTTGAAATTAAAAAGGAAGATGTGATAAGGGCGGAGTATATAAGTAAGAAGATTAGACGATTAGTCACAAAAGGAGGTTGATTATGGGATATAATAATGTTCAATTTTCGGATAATATTGAAAAAGTCATCAAAAATGCCAGTAAAATTGCCTTACGCTTTGGCAGTCAACTTGTCGGAACGGAGCATATACTCTATGGCATTGTTTGCGTGCCAGATTGTTTAGCATCAAAACTACTTCGAGATAACGGCGTGACCGAAAACGCACTTTTTGACCTTTTTGAGCAATCTTTTACAGGCATATCTATCTTTGGTAATGTCGAACTTACACCGCGCACAAAGGAACTATTCAAGCAGGCACAACAACTTGCTATGCAGTTTAATCATTCTTTTATAGGCACTGAGCATCTACTACTTGCTATACTTCAAAACAAAAGTTGTTATGCCACAAAAATTTTAATGAGTGTGTTTAATGTAGATGTTGATATGCTTCGCGACCAACTATTATCAAATATGGAAATTAACAGCACACCATCGCAAGAAGGCAGGGAAAATAGTAGGCAGGTGGGAAGTGAGCTTCCTGAAAAACTGCTTGAAATGGGAAGCGATATCACTTTGAAAGCCAAACAGCATAAACTTGACCCTGTGATTGGCAGGGAAGAGGAAATTCAAAGAGTTGTCGAAATTCTTTGCCGAAAGACTAAGAATAATCCTGTTTTAATAGGGGAAGCAGGCGTTGGTAAGACCGCAGTCGTTGAAGGCTTGGCACAGGCGATAGTCAGCGGTGATGTTCCTGAGGAAATCAAGAATAAGACGATTTTTGCGCTTGAAATCGGCGGACTTATGGCTGGCACAAAATATCGTGGGCAAATGGAAGAAAAGTTGAAAGACACCATCGAAACGATAATTCAAAATGGAAATATTATCGTGTTCATTGATGAAATTCATACGCTTGCTCAGGCGGGCAGTGAAAAGGGTGAAACTAGCCCTGCCGACATGTTAAAACCATACCTTGCGCGTGGTGAGCTTCAAACAATCGGTGCAACTACCACCGATGAATATCGTAAATTCATCGAAAAAGATAAGGCGTTAGAGCGTAGATTTCAGCCTGTCATGGTAAATCCGCCAAGCGTGGAGCAGACTATTGAAATTTTAAAGGGCTTGAAAGACACCTATGAGGCATTTCATAAAATTATCATCACCAACGAGGCAATAGAGGCGGCAGCAACGCTTTCAGATAGGTATATCATGGACAGAAGTTTGCCAGATAAAGCTATCGACCTTATTGATGAGGCTTGTTCACGCGCTAAGGTCAATTTTACATTGAAGCCACAAAAGGTACGAGAACTGGAAGAAAAAATACGCAACCTTTCTGCCAATCGTGATGAGGCATCCCTGCAAAGAAATTATGAGAAGGCAGCCAAACTTCAATCTGAGATTGTCAAACTTGAAGATGAACTCAAAGAGCTTGATAAAAAGAGTATAAAGAAAAAGGCAACTGGTCAGATTGGCGCCAATGAGATAGCGGAAGTTGTTTCAAAGTGGACGGGTATTCCTGTCACTAAAATCACAGAGGGTGAAAAAGAAAAACTCATTCATCTTGAAGAGATATTGCATAAGCGTGTCGTAGGACAGAACGAGGCAGTGGATGCGGTTTCTAAGGCTATTCGCAGAGCGCGTGTCGGACTTCAAGACTCTAAACGCCCTATTGGCTCTTTCCTATTTATGGGCCCTACTGGTGTTGGTAAGACGGAGCTTTCAAAGGCAATTGCTGAGGCAATGTTTGATAATGAAAACAACATCATAAGAATTGATATGAGTGAGTATATGGAAGGGCATACTGTTTCTAAACTCATTGGTTCGCCTCCTGGCTATGTCGGCTTTGACGAGGGCGGACAACTTACCGAGCAAGTTAGACGCAAGCCTTACAGCGTTGTGCTTTTCGATGAGATTGAAAAGGCACATCCTGATGTTTTAAATGCATTACTTCAAATATTAGATGACGGCAGACTTACGGACAGCAAAGGTCGCACGGTAAGCTTTAAAAACACAATAATTATCATGACAAGTAACATCGGCGCGAATGAAATTAAACAGCACAAAAAACTTGGCTTTGGAAGCGAAGACGAGAAGAAAAGCGAGAAAGAGATATATATGGACGCTCTTAAAAAACGCTTTAAGC
>DVLK01000079.1 GCA_018715545.1 Candidatus Caccovivens faecavium
CGCTTGGCTTTTCATAAGCTTCTTTCTTTCTTATATCACCAATAATGCCGTCTTTTTGGCATTTTCTTTTAAATCTTTTAAGAGCGCTTTCAAGACTTTCGTTTTCGCCAACCTTGACTGTTGTCAACTTTCTCACCACCTTCTAGTTCTAAAATACTTATGTTATTATAAGGAATTTTATGCCTTTTGTCAAGAGTTTTCTCAAATTCTGTGCAATATTTGTAAAAAAAATTACCAAATTGTGGCTATATTGTGTTATAATTTTACATGAGGAAAGATAAATATGAAAAAATTGACATTAAATGAAGCAATAAAAAAGAGACTTTTATACTATTTGGAAGAAAAGAAGATAAAACTTTCAAAATTATGTTTAAACTCAGGTTTGACACCATCGACAGTATTTAATTTCATCTACGGCGAAACTAAGATTTTAGGACTTATTCCTATCGCGAAACTTTGCGAGGGACTTGGTGTTACTTTGGAAGAATTTTTCTCTGCCGACTATTTCAAAAATCTTGACTTACCAGAATAACCTTATTTAGACATGTAAAAATTTTTTTCTTTGATGTTATTTCTATTTAGTAAATAAACATATTAAAAAAAGCAAAACTTTAATCGTTTTGCATTTTATCATAATAAAAGTAAAATGTCAATAAAATCCATGATTTATTTGTATATTGTTAAAAATTTTAAAATAATTTAATAAAATATGTAAATTTTGCCTTTTCATTGTAAATATTTTACAACTCACTCCTCCACTACTACAATTACTACAATTTTTCCACCATACTTATTCTTTCTTCTTTCTATTTCGAAAATCTCTTATTTTCGTTTTGTCTTTTTGCTTTTTTATGATAATATATTCTTTATGAATAAATATGACATTAATTCACTAAATGAAGAGCAAAAAAAAGCACTTTATGCCACCGATGGGGTGGTGCTTGTAACGGCGGGTGCAGGTAGTGGCAAAACAAGACTTTTGACACATAGAATTTGCTATCTTTTAATGGAAAAGCATGTTTCACCATATAATATCTTAGCAATCACCTTTACAAACAAAGCAACAAACGAAATGAAAGAAAGAGTGAGAGAGATGTGCAACTTAAATGTTTGGATTTCTACTTTTCACTCTATGTGTGTAAGAATATTAAGACAGGAAATTGATTTCTTAGACGGATATGACAAAAATTTTACCATCATTTCAGAAAGCGACCGCGATAGAATAATAAAAGAGATATGCAAGGAATTAGAACTAGAAGATGATGATGTTTCTAAGGTTGAACAGCATATAGATAACATCAAAAATAAAGGCGTAGAAATTGAAGAGTATTTCATGGAACTTATGAGATACGGTAATGTTGATATGCTAAAAAAATATATGTCGGCGGTATATAAGTATGAAGAGCGTCTATCTAAAAATAACAGCCTCGACTTTGACGATTTATTAAATAAAACGCTCTTTCTTTTTCAAAATTATAATGAAGTTTTAAATCGCTATGCTAACCGCTTCCAATATGTTTTAGTCGATGAATTTCAAGACACAAATTTGGTGCAATATAAGCTCATAAAAATGCTTGTTTCAGTGCATAAAAACCTCTTTGTGGTAGGAGATGAGGACCAATGCATTTATTCATGGCGCGGAGCAAATTTTCATAACATTTTCAACCTAAAAAAGGACTTTGATAATGTTCAGGTGTTTAAATTAGAGCGAAACTATCGTTCCAGCAAAAATATTCTAAATCTTGCTAACAATGTCATATCAAACAATCGTGAACGCATGGAAAAGAAACTTTGGACAGAGAAAGAGGACGGGCTTCCACCTGTTGTATATTCCGCTTTTGATGAGCGTGATGAAGCGATGTTTGTTGCGAATGAAATAGAAAAATTGTGTGATGAGGGGTATTCATATAGCGACTTTGCCGTGCTTATGCGCTTAAATGCTCTTTCGCGCTCAATTGAGGAGGGATTGCTAGCCTACAACATTCCATATCGCGTATTTGGAGGTCAAAAATTCTTTGAGCGCGCAGAAATCAAGATTTTGCTTGCTTATATCAGTATTTTTGTAAATCCTAAGGATGAAATTTCACTTTTGAAGGTCATCAATTTCCCTAAGCGTGGGATTGGAGATGTGGCTATTTCAAAAATTAGAGATGAGTCAGAAGGCGGAATTTTAGAATATTTACTAAGTGAAAAGTTTAAATATAGTAAATATTATAAAAAACTTGAAAATTTTGTCGAAACTTATAGAAAACTAAGTGAAAAACTCTCCACCTTTTCGCTTTATGATTTCGCTAAAAATCTAATTAAAGATTTTCATATCGACATTGAATACGCAGGAAAGGATGAAGAAAGCATAAATAAGATGAGAAATATCGACAGCTTCCTTTCTTCAATAAAAGAATTTGAGGCAGAGAACAAAGATGCGACCTTTTCCGACTATCTTGCGGGCGTCATGCTTAGAAGTGACCAAGATGAGATAAATGAAGACGGCTATGTCAGCGTTTCCACTGTTCATGCAGTTAAGGGACTAGAATTTAGGGTGGTATTCGTCATTGGCTTAGAGGAAGGAATATTTCCGCTCTCGCGTGCAATGAATATGCCAAGTGAAATGGAGGAGGAAAGGCGCCTTATGTATGTGGCAATCACTCGGGCAGAAGAAAAAATCTATCTCACTCATGCCACAAAAAGGTATATGTATGGCAAGTCTAATTATGAAACGGACAGCAGATTTTTAAAAGAACTTGGAATTGTAGATATTAAACTACCGAAAGTGGAAACAAAAAAGAGTAAGGACGACTTTTTTGTGGATGAAAAGGAAGACGAAGAACAGTTTGATTCAGGCTTGAAAGTTGGAGATGTTGTTTTCCATAATCGTTTTGGCGAAGGCAAAGTGCTTGATATATCTAGCGATGGTATTGTTGGAAAAATTGATTTTTCAGGCTCCATTAAAGAGCTTATGCTTAATATGGCAAAACTAGAAAAATTGGAGGGAGAAGATGAATAAGTTAGAGCGAATGAAGTTTCTTGTTAATGAGATTAACAAGCACAATGTGAACTATTATGACCTTGACGCTCCAACAATTTCCGACAAGGAATATGACGCTCTTTACTATGAGCTTGTTGACCTTGAAAATGAAACGGGAGTGATACTTGAAAATTCTCCAACTCAGCGTGTTGGAGGTAATGCACTTGACAAATTTGTCAAAAAACGCCATGAAGTTAGGCTCTACTCCATGAATAAAGTGCGCTCTTTTGAGGATTTAGATAAATTTATGCATGACATGGCAGAGTATCAAAAAAATCCAACATTTTCACTGGAATATAAATTTGACGGGCTTACCATTGTCATTGAATATGAAAATGGTAAATATGTGTCTGCAACTACGCGAGGAAATGGCGAGATTGGCGAAGTTGTCACAGAACAGGTAAGAACTATTAAGAGCGTGCCACTTACTATTCCTTTTAAAGGTAGGCTTATAGTGCGTGGTGAGGGCATGATGACCATGCATGCTTTTAATAGATATAATAAAACGGCAAGCGAACCACTAAAAAATCCTAGAAACGGTGTTGCGGGCGCGATAAGAAACCTCGACCCGAAGGAAACAGCACGAAGAAAATTGGACTTTTTCTGTTATGAAATACTTTTGGCTGATGGAAAGAGCTTTGCTTCACAACAAGAAATGCATAATTTTTTAAAAGAAAACCATTTTTTGACAGGTGATTATTTCAAAATAGTGAGAACATCTAAGGAAGCGGAAGATGAGATTGAAAAGGTTGATAAAGTTAAAGATAAACTTGATGTTATGATTGACGGAATGGTAATAAAGCTCAATGAAACGGCACACCGTGAGGAGATAGGCTACACAAACAAATTTCCAAAGTGGGCAATGGCGTTTAAGTTTGAAGCTCTTGAAACTTCCACTCTTTTAAAAGATGTTGTGTGGCAGGTTGGAAGAACAGGGAAAGTGTCACCAACGGCAATACTAGATCCAGTTGAACTTGCGGGAGCAAACATTTCGCGTGCAACATTAAACAATATTGAGGACATAAGGAAAAAGGGAGTTATGCTCAACTCGCGTGTATTTATTCGCCGTTCAAATGAGGTAATTCCAGAGGTTTTAGGCTTAGCTGAAAAATATGAAAATTCAAAGGAGATCGAAGAGCCAGAGCTTTGTCCATGTTGCCATTCAAAACTTGTCAAAAAAGGTCCACTTCTCTATTGTAAAAATCGTGATGGATGCACTGAGCAGATTATCTCGCGCCTTACACATTTTGCCAGCCGTGAAGCGTTTAATATTGAAGGACTAAACGAAAAATCGCTTATTAAATTTCATTACGACCTTGGTGTCAACGAATTTTCTGATTTATTCACATTGAAAGTGGAAGATTTAATAAAACTTGAAAATTTCAAAGAAAAAAAGGCAACTAACATTATTAATTCCATAAAAAAATCGAAAGAAATCGAACTTTACCGCTTTCTATATGCCTTAGGAATAAGCGAAATTGGTATTAAGACGGCAAAGGACTTAGCGAAAAAATTTAAAAGTTTAGAAAAAATTGAAAAGGCGTCTTTTGAAGAGCTTACAAGCGTTGAGGATGTTGGCGAAATTATTGCTCAGAATGTTATTGATTACTTCTCTGACGAAGAGAACTTAAAAGAAATAGAAAGGCTTTTCTCTCTTGGCGTGACTATCTTAAACGAAGAAGATGTTTCACTAAGCGACAATTTAAAAGGGCTTACCTTTGTGCTTACGGGAACCTTGCCTAACTTTTCAAGACCTGATATGAGCGCACTCATTGAAAAACATGGAGGAAAGGTGTCAAGCTCTGTTTCTAAAAATACCTCCTATGTTTTAGCAGGTGAGGAGGCAGGTAGCAAACTAGACAAGGCAAAAGCGCTTGGCGTAAAGATAATAAGCGAAGAAGAAATTTTGAACATGATGAAATAATGGTTATCATTTAAAAATAAATTTTTGTGTGACTATTAGAAATTTTTAAAAACAATGCTTTAAAAGAGTTTAAAGTTAAAAAATTTATTTAGCAAATAATACAAAAATGTTTTGTTAAATAAATTTTTTTTGTTATACTAAATAAAAGCTTATTTCTTATATTCTTCCAAATATCACATTGTTGTTTGCTTTAAAAAGGAGAACAATTATGAAGAAAATTGTCTTATCAATACTATCTATTTTCTTTTGTTTAGGCATGCTGACAGGTGGAGCGATTATGCTTTCTGGCTGTAACTCTTCTTCATACTCCGAAAACAATCCTCTTGAAGAAAAACCGGGAGGGGGATTTGACGATTCTCAAAATGAAAATGATGAAATTTTAGATGATGACGAGGCAGAAAACGGAGAAGAAATAGAAATTGAAGAACCTGACAAAGACGACTCACAAGGAACGGCAACATACACGATAAGATTTAATGCAAATGGTGCTCCATTAGGTTCAATGTCTCCACAAACAAAACAAACAGGCGAAACAATAACCCTTACGCCTTGTGGCTTTTGGTGGGGAGATACTAGCAGTTGGGAAACCAGTGATTATAAATTTTTAGGTTGGGCGTTATCGGCAAATAGCGGAAATGTTCGATACCAAAACATGGATACATATAGCGAAAATCTATCGAGAACTCTCTATGCTGTTTGGAATTATACCATTAGATTTAATGGTAATGGCGCTACCAGCGGGTCGATGTCTAATCAAATGAAAAAACATGCTGTAAGTTTGAAGTTAAATACTAATAATTATAGGCGAACAGGCTACAATTTTGGTGGATGGGGATTATCTTCTTCTGGACCTGCAATGTGGGGTGATGGCGGTTGGTATGAGCGTAACGATATTGCTACATTATACGCAATTTGGGTGCCTAATACATACACTGTCACAGTTCGCTATTCTTCAAGTAGTAAAGTACCGAGCAATTCTAAATTAAATATTGCTATTGATAGTTCGGTTACATCAAAAACAATTTCGCTTGGGGGTTCGACAACTTTTACTTTTGACCTTGGTTCGTCACATTCAATAATGGGAACGCCTACAAACTTGAATGCAGATACGGGTGGTAGTCCTGTTCAATGTAGTGACTCTGCTGGTGGTAGTTATTCTAATTATGGTTATTGCGTGGTCACAGGTATAAATTCTTCAAGAACATTAACTTTCACTGCACAAGTTTATAGAAGAATTACCTATAACGGTAATGGTTCAACAGGCGGCTCGACCTCTCAGACTTCTGTATATTATGGAGATGATGCTACCGTAGCATCAAACGGCTTTACTAGAACAAATTATGACTTTTTATATTGGTCAACATCTTCCTCTGGCGGAACAAGATATGATCCAGGAGATGTCATAAGAGATATGACCGATTATATCACTCTTTATGCGCGTTGGAGCTATAATCCGCCGTATACTTGGGAAGAAATTACATACAAAGCAAATTATCCTAACGGAACAACTGATACATACACACAAGATGTTCGATCTGACAGTAGTGTTGGCATTTTATCAGCGTCAGAGTGTGGTTTTAGTTATACTGGTTACACTTGGTCGCATTGGAACACGAATTCAAGCGGAACGGGAGTTAACTGGTATGACTATGAAACTTGGTCAGGTTCACGAGGAAGTGACACTCTATATGCTATTTGGACTCGCAATTCCTATACCAATCGTTATTACTATCGTAACACAAGCGGAGGTCAGGATTATGACGATCAGACTAGATATTATGGCTCTACATTCTATATGTTTGACACAAGCGATATTACAGAATATGTTTCAAATGGTTGGAGTCTATATGGTTGGTCAACAAGTTCAACATCAACTTCAACATCTGGGCTGTATGATCCTGGTGAAAGTCGATCCTCAACATCAACTTCAATGCTTTCATATTATGCAATTAGTTCTCGAACGGTAAGTTTAAACTTTAATTCGAATGGTGGTTCGTCTGTATCGTCAAGAACTGGAACGCAATATTGGAATCAATATAACAATTATAAAACTAATCCAACTTTAACGATTTCAAGCACTGAGCCTACACGCACGGGCTATAATTTTCTTGGTTGGTCGACAAGTTCAAGTGCAACAACTGTGAACTATGATCCAGGCGATACCTACACTTTTTCAAATGCATATAGCTCATCATCAAGCGTAACACTCTACGCTGTTTGGGAGGCGAAGATAATTCCTGTAAGTTTAAATTGGAACGGTGGTGACGGTGGCACAAGCACGATATATCTAAAATACGACAGTGGTTGGTATTCTAGTAGTTCCTGCACAAGTTCTATCACAGTAATCACAAAACCTACACGAACAGGCTGGACTTTTAATGGTTACTATACTTCAACAAGTGGCGGTGCTATGCTCATAAATTCCTCAGGCACAATAACAGCAAGTGATACATATTATTCCACAGACGGCACAAAAACGATATACGCTCAGTGGACTGCCAACAATCCAGCGTATTATGATAGTGAAGGTGGCTACTGGTATATCGAAAATGGGATGATGCCACAAAAGAGGGTAACAGATAGCGGAACGATAAGCGGAATAAACTCCTCTTCCACCACTGGCACAACCTACTACTTTGCTGGCTTGTCTTTACAGTCAAAGGTGTATAACGGAAAAGAGTATTGTCAGTATAATAATAGTTGGTATGAGGTCATGCCGATAAAGTGGCGTCTTGTCTATGCGTCCAGCCAAACAACAGGTTATGGCACGGAAACAGATACGCTTGCCGTTATGGCAGAGATAGTCTACGCCGATGCCTTTTCAGATAGTTTTCTTGGAGCGAATGCTGGCTATTCTTCTGAAAGTGTAACCGAATTAAAGAAAAATCAAATAGATGGAACATACTTAGTAACAGAAACAAAGAGTATGTTAACCTTTGGCTCTACCACAATAAACGGCACGCCGACAAGCGTATCGTCAAATATCTTTGTAGTGGCAAGTGATGATTTAACCTCTTTCACAACAAGTGCCAACGGAGCAGAAAAGCATGGCAGTGTTAAATTTTCTGACTTAGTAAAAGATTATTTATTAGCAAATGGAAAAGGTACGCTATATTATACTCGTGACTTAGGAACAAA
>DVLK01000080.1 GCA_018715545.1 Candidatus Caccovivens faecavium
AACAATATGAAAATGAATTTGAAATGTAAAAATATAAAATTGGGGTCCCCGAATAACTCTTGCTTGCTAGAGTTTTTGGGGAAAGGAAAAGCCGAACGAAAAGGCGATACAAATTGCAAATATTATTTGCAATTTTGAGCAAAAGTGAGTGCTTTGACGCGAAAACAGGATAAGCGAGAAACAAATTGCTTTTGATAACTACAAATATCCTTAAAATAAAGAACTTTTGTAGAATCAAGCAATTTTTTGTTTTCTCGTCATTTTTTGAAAGCTGTTAGGATACCTAACACTTTTTTATTTTATTACAAGGAGGTTAAAATGCTTAATATAAGTGAAATGAATTCTTATAACACTTTCACAAACGAAGAAGCAAAACAATTTTTAAAAGTAATCAAGGGACATAAATATGAATGCTTTTTCAAGTTAATGATGACATATCAAATTTCAAGAATAGAACTTGTTTGTCTTGAATGGAAAGACATTGATTTTGAAAATAATACTATAACAATTTATTCAATAGAACAAGAAAGAATAAACAAAGTTTATTACAAATGGAAGTTAAACAAAAAAGAAAATTTATGCAGAATTTATCCACTTTTGCCACATATAAAAAACTTACTTTTAGATTTAAAATGCAAAATTGAAAATGATAGTTTAACAAATGAAAATTATGATTTTTTAAACCAAAATTATATTTGTCTTAAAGAAGATGGAACAAGATTAAATTATAATACACTTAGTAGAAATTTAAGATATATTGGTAGAGATAATAATTTGCCACAAATATATCTTGATGGCTTAAGAATATGTCTTGATGATTTTATTCGTAATAATTGTAATAGTTATGAATATTACAGAGCATGGACTCGTTTTGACTTGCATAAGAAAAATGCAATAAATGTTTTTGAAAATGTAAGGTTGGATAGAAATAAGAAATTTATAAATAAACTAGATAATTTGATTTCTTCTTGTGAGCATAGAAGAAAATTAGATTTTGAGATGTGAGGTGAAAATGCAAGAAATTAACGAATTAAATAATGTTATGTTTAAAGAATTTCCAGATTGTGTTGGTGTGCATGAATTACAAAAAATGCTTGGAATTAAACGGACAAAAACTTATGAACTCTTAAAGAATGGGGAGATAAAATCTATTAAAATTGGCAAAGATTACAAAATTTCAAAACTTAATGTTATTGCATATTTGATGGGAGGAAAGCAAGTATGAAAGGAAGTGTAAGAGTAAGGAACGGCACACTTTATGCAGTTATAAGTTATAAAGACAATCTTGGGCAATATAAACAAAAA
This sequence comes from Candidatus Caccovivens faecavium, assembly GCA_018715545.1. Taxonomy (GTDB): domain Bacteria; phylum Bacillota; class Clostridia; order Christensenellales; family UBA1242; genus Caccovivens; species Caccovivens faecavium. The sequence continues at coordinate 1,306 of DVLK01000080.1, forward strand.
TGGATATCAACAGGTCTTAAAGAAAGAGGTAATAAAAAACAAGCACAAAAGATATTAGAAACTGAACTTGAAAAATTTACATTGCCACATATTGAAGAGAATCCACAACCAGCACAAAAGAATGACATAATCTTCATTGATTATATTTATGACTATATAAAATCAAAAGAAAAAGAATTATCTCCAAATGTATATCAATCTTATATGGAATGTTGGAAAATAATGAAAAAGCATTTTGGCAATAAGTTAAAACTTAAAGATGTAACTTATCATCATATTGAAGATTATTATGATTATTTAAAAAACACACGAAAAAATAAAAATATAACAATCAAACATCATGCTGTTATTTTATCGCCAGCACTTAGACTTGCATATAGAGATGATTTTATTGCTAAAAATCCGTATGAATTTATGCCCAAAATAAAAAAAGAAAAATCAAAAATGCAATATTATAACAAGGAAGAGCTTGAAAAACTATTTGAAGTAACAGACAAATCTCCATTAAAACTAATTGTTAGAGTGGCTGCCTATTATGGATTTAGAAGAAGTGAACTTGTCGGACTAAAATGGGACGCAATAGATTTTAAAAATAAAATGATAACAATAAAGCATAAAGTTCTTCATGTTAATAATAAATTCTATCTATCTGACACTTTAAAAACTACTGCAAGTCATAGGATATTGCCACTGCTTCCAGAAATAGAAAGTCTATTGATTGAAAGAAAGGAAGAAATAGAAAAGAATAAAGAACTTTTTAAAAAGAGTTACAATCATAAATATGATGAATATGTTTTTGTCGATGATATTGGGGATTTAATAAACCCCGATATCATTTCTAATAGATTTAGAACACTATTAAGAAAAAATAATCTTAAACATGTTCGTTTTCACGATTTAAGACATAGTTGTGCTAGTTTGTTAGTTGCAAGCAAAGTCCCTATGAAAAACATTCAAGAATGGTTAGGTCATTCCAATTTTAACACAACTGCCGATGTATATTCACATTTAGATTATTCTTCTAAATATGAAAGTGCAAATGCTTTAAGCAAGGCTTTGTCTTTTGATAAAACCGAAGAAAAGCAAAGTGAAGAAGAAATAGATGATGATATAGAAAAATTAGAGAAATTATTAGAAGAGAAGAAAAAGTTAAAGCAAAAAAAGAAAGATTTTGAAATGTAGATGTTGAAATTTAATAAATTCAAATTTTTCATTTACAAAAATGTTGCAAAAAATCACTATACGACACTATGCGTTTTTATGCGGTAAGTAAAGGTTTTCTTGCATAAATTTGTGAAAAATTTGTTGCAAATTTGTAGCAATCAACCATTTTTTAGCATTTTCACAAAAAAAGTTGTCATTTTAAACACTTAAAATTCGAACCCCCAAATTAAGATTTTTATCTTTTTTTAGGGGTTATTTTTTTGCTAACAATAAAAAATTCAGCGACGCCTAAAATCGCTGAATCCCTTTATTTATAAGGGTTTTATGGTGCTCCCAGAAGGATTCGAACCCTCGAAAATCGATCCGAAGTCGATTGTGATATCCATTTCACCATGGGAGCAAAACTGATAATTTTTTTATGGGGATTATCGAACCCCAAAATATGTGTTCCGAAGACCATTGTGATATCCACTTCACTATGGGTGCAAATGTAAAATATTAAGTTGTAAAGTTTGAGTAGTAAACTGAGGAACCATTATGGAGCCAATGGGGTCCCCTAAACAATCTTTGTTTTGGGGAGCGAAGCCTACAAGCGATAAAGCCTTGAAGGTCGGAAGTTATTACGACCTGATTGGAGAAGAGCTTGTAAAGGCTGAGCGGTTCCGAAGACCATTGTGATATCCACTTGCGCTGAAAATATAAAGGTTAAAATTTGACTGCTTACATATGATATCACATTTATAATATCATGTCAAATGCCAATGCGATTTTTATTGATTTTTTCATTTAAAATTGTAGATATCTTTATTATTTTGATATTAAGGTCATTTTAGTTGATTTTTTCGTATCTTTTAATTAAAATATATCTATATACATAATGAGGTGGGTATGGCAGAAAAGAAAAAATCTAGTGCTGGTAAAAACTTTATATTTTTATTGGTGCTTGCAATTATTGGTTATGTTGCAGGGGTAGCAATTCAATACGCGACAGCTGATGAAAAAGATTTGGTTATTGCGCTAACTTCGTCCTATGCGTGGATAGGCCTTGGAATTGGCGTGGCTATTGCGCTTGTATATCTCCTTATGAAGTGGAGTAAGAAGCCAGAGGACAAATCAAAGGGCAAGACAGTTGGTAAAACTGCAGAGGGCGTGGAAATGGATTTGTCCTATAACGCAAAGATGCTTGGGCCTGATGATATATCAAAGGGTGTTTATGGTTCTATCAATACCACATGGGCACAGCTTCCAACTGTTAAAAATACAGGTATAGTCTTTCAAAATTCGTTAAGAAATGGGAAGTATAATATCAGCATGAAAGACGAATACCACGCAATGGTCATCGGTGCGACGGCTTCCGGTAAATCGCATTTGATGATTATTCCGACAATAAGAATTCTCGGGCATTCTGGCGAAAAGCCTGATATGGTGATTTCTGACCCTAAGGGTGAGCTTTATCAAATAACATCAAACATTTTAAAAGAGGAAGGTTACAGAGTATTTAAATACGACCTTCGCGACCCGTTTACCTCTTCGCGCTGGAACCCGATGCAACACGCCTATGATGTCTATCAAGAGGCTTTAAAATGCAAAAACAATGTGAAGAAATGCACTAATGGTGCCTCTCCTGAGCGCTCGGGCTTTAAACCTATTCCAGGTGAAAAGTATGGCAAAGAGTGGTATGGTTTTAATGGAATTGCTTATCCAGACCTTGAACAACTTAAAGTTGCCGTTAGAAGCACGGAAGAGGTTTTGAAAGACCAAGCGTATGGCGAACTTAAAGATGTTGTGGCAACAATTTGCCCGAAAAGCAACGCGCCGGACCCAACGTGGGAAGAGGGCGCCAAGGACTTCCTTTACGGCGTGACGCTGGCGATGCTTGAAGACAGCGAGAACCCAGAACTTGGTATGACGAGAGAGAAATTCAATTTCTATAACCTCTATAAAATTGCGATGTATAAAGACCCGGACCCTGACAATCCGTTTGAAACGCTGAAAAAATACCTTCTCCAAGGCAGGGATGAAGCGAAAAGTGAAGTGCCACAACTCACAGCAAACGTGGTGAACACTTCGCCAAACACGGCAAAGTCATACTTTTCAGTGCTGAGTGGTAAAGTTTCCTTTATGCAAGACGTCGGCATTTCATATCTAACCAGCGAAAGCGACCTCGACTTTTCCACTTTCACCGACAAGCCAACCGTTTTATATATTGTCATCCCAGACGATAAGGAAGAGCGCTACGGGCTTGCAAACATCTGTATCAGCCAACTTTATAAGCGACTTGTGGACAAAACAAATACGCTTGTTTCAAAAAAATTGCCACGCCACTGCTATTTCATCCTTGATGAGTTTGGTAACCTTCCACCTATTCCAAAGTTTGACAGTATGATAACCGTTTCGCGTTCGAGAAATATTCTCTATGAACTTGCCATTCAGTCATATACTCAGCTTGAAACTAAGTATGGCAAGGACGCGGCGGAAACGATTAAAGGAAACTGCAATGCGCAAATCTTTATCGGAACTGACGACCAAAACACGCGTGAGGACTTCTCTAAGCGTTGTGGTGAAGTGCAACTTATTTACGAAGAAACCAGCGAAAGCAAAAGTAAGGGCGAAAAGCAGGAACAATCGTCATCCTCAAAAAGCACACAAATCCAAAGAACAACTCGTCCGCTTATCACCGCTTACGAGCTTGGACAACTGCCATTTGGAACTGTGATTGTCAAACTCTATCGAAGTCAGCCTGTTAAGGTGGAATTGACGCCAGACTTTAAAACGCCATTCTTCCACCGCAATGACGCAAATCCGGAGGTGGGCATTATGAAGAGCCTAGATAGAGATAAGGTTTACTATAACATTAAGGAACGCAATAAAAAATTATTAAAATCATCAAATCCGTTTGATTTTTAAGGTGCAACTTGCACCTTTTTTATTGCCAAAATGTAAGTTTTTTAGATCCTTCGACAAAGCAACGCTTGGATGTTTGATGCTTATAAATCAAACCTCACTCTCTTAGATCCTTCGACACACTCACTTCGTTCGTGGCTCAGGATGACAAAGGCAAGCCTATACTTGTCATGTTGAGCAAGTAGCGGAACGCTACGCTGTCGAAACATCTCAGAAAATCAGCGTATCTTTTTAGATCCTTCGACAAGCTCAGGATGACAAATATGAATTTGTATTTGTCATTCTGAGCAAGGGAGCATGGCGGAAAAATATTTTTAACATATAATTAAATAAGAGCATAAATAAAGGCATGGAATATAATGACGAAAAACTATGTGATAATTTTGAGGCGATGGCAAGAGCGTATTCAAAATCTCTTAAAAACAAGGGTTTTGTGTTTATCAAGTTAGAGGATGAAGAATTTTCTATGTTACTTGATGAAATTGTCATCCTTTTTAATAAGATAAATGCTTGTCTTGAAAGGTTAAGTGAGTGTGTCGATTGTCATCCGTTAAAAGAGGTGACAGAGAAGAATATTGTAAGTTTTAAGCAAAAATTTAATTACAAGCATTGTGATAGAAAATATCGTTGCCTAACAAGTCCGAGCGAAAGTTTTTTATCGCTTATCTCGCTTGAAAATACACTGACATTGAAACTTATGATACTTTCCGTTAAAAGTGGAGAGTTGGAATTTTGTCATGAGATAATAACAACAAGGACGCACATATATGCCAATAGTTTTTCACAAGAGGGATTTACAGCATTTTAAGAAATTGTTTGACAAAACATTTTAGCCTTAGATATAATAAACTAAGGTGGTATATGAAAAAAAGTTTTGGGTATTTAGCATCTTTAATCAGTTCAATTGTTACGGGCATAGAGTCCTGTGTGCTGATTGCGATTATCATAGGACAAGCTATTCTTTTGAAAAGTTTGAGTGACCAAAGTGGGCTTTTGGAGATAGGGCTTAATGCAACAATTTTAACAATTTCAATAGTTGCATTTGGGCTTTCTATATATTGTAATAAGCTTCAAAACGATGAGAACTATCTATCTCTATATAAGAACAGGCGCTCTGTATATGCCACAATGGTGTTCGACTACATTTTAGCCTTCCTTTTCTTTACCTATTGCTTGATTGAAACGAACATACTTGTTATTGTTTTGTATGTTTTGTGTTTGATACTACTAGCGCTTGCAGGTTCATTGTTTTTAGCAGAAACCAATCAATACTTTAAGCAGAAGAAAACGCAACTAGAAGAAAATAATATGTATAAAGAGGAAAAAATTGAAACTAAATAATAAACGAAATTTTTGTATCATTGCACATATCGACCACGGGAAAAGCACGCTTGCGGACAGGCTTATTGAGATGTCTGGCACAGTATCTAAGCGCGATATGCAGTCGCAGATACTTGACAGTATGGACTTGGAGCGCGAAAAGGGCATAACCATTAAACTTGCTCCAACAAGACTTATCTATGAATATAATGGTCAGGAATATGAACTAAATTTAATCGACACGCCAGGACATGTCGATTTTACCTATGAGGTGTCGCGCTCGCTTGCCGCTTGTGAGGGCGCGCTTCTTCTTGTCGATGCGTCACAAGGCGTTGAGGCTCAGACACTTGCAAATACCTTTTTGGCATTAGATAACAATCTTGAAATTATACCAATTATCAACAAAATTGACTTGCCTTCCGCGCGCATAGATGAAGCTAAAAAGGAAATTGAAGAGGTAATAGGGCTTGATGCAGAAAACTGCCCTTGCATCTCTGCAAAGGAAGGGGTGAATATTGAAGCTGTTTTTAAGGCAATAATTGAACAAATTCCGGCTCCAAGTGGCGATGAAAACGGAAAGCTAAAATGCCTTATTTTCGACAGTCATTACGATAACTTTAAAGGAGCAATCTGCCTTATTCGTGTCTTTGATGGAAAGGTTAAAAAGGGCGACAGAATTTTGATGATGCAAACACAAAAGGTGTTTGAGGTAACCGAAGTTGGAATATTTGTGCCGACAACCAAGGAATGTGACATCTTAAAGGCGGGCGATGTTGGATATATCGCTGGCTCCATTAAAACAATAAGCGATGTCAAGGTCGGTGATACAATAACGAATGCCGACAATCCTATCAGCGAGCCACTTCCTGGCTACAAGGAAGTACAACCAGTTGTCTTTTGTGGTGTATTCCCTGTTGATGGCGCAAAGTATGGTGAACTTAAAGACGCTCTCGATAAGCTTAAACTAAATGATGCGAGTTTGCAGTTTTCTCCTGAAAATTCATCGGCACTAGGCTATGGCTTTCGCTGTGGATTTTTGGGGCTATTACATCTTGAAATCATCACTGAGCGCTTAGAGCGAGAATTTAACTTAGACATCATCACAACAGCGCCAAGCGTTTCTTATAATGTGTATAAAACAAACGGCGACTGTTTGGAAATTTCCAACCCATCCAACCTTCCGCCAGCGGTTGAGATAGCAAGGATAGAAGAGCCTGTCGTTAAAGCCAACATCTTCACTCCACCGAATTATGTGGGTTCCATTATGGAACTATGTCAAGATAAGCGAGGAGTTTACAAAAACATGATTTATCTTGACAAGCATAGGGTGGAACTAAACTATCGTTTGCCACTTGGCGAAATAATATATGACTTTTTCGATAGTTTAAAATCGCGAACACATGGTTATGCTAGTTTTGACTACGAATTTGACGGCTTTGAAACATCCGATTTAGTCAGAGTAGACATTCTTTTAAATGGAGAAAAATGTGATGCGCTTTCTATGATTGTGCATAAAGATAAGGCGTATTCGCGTGGAAGAGAACTTGCCGAGCGACTCAAAAAAATAATACCGCGTCAACTCTTTGAAGTGCCAATTCAGGCGTGCATAGGCAACAAAATTATCGCACGCGAAACAATTTCGGCGATGCGTAAAGATGTTTTAGCAAAGTGCTATGGCGGAGATATCACAAGAAAGAGAAAACTTCTTGAAAAACAGAAAGAGGGCAAAAAGCGTATGCGTAAAATTGGCTCAGTGGAAATTCCGTCGGAGGCATTTATGAGCATTTTAAAGTTGGGCGATGATGAAAAGTAGTGAAAGAATGGCGGATATTGATGTTTTCGAATTTCCGACTGACAAGAACTCTATTTCCATATATATTCACATTCCATTTTGCGAAAGAAAGTGCAGTTACTGCGCTTTCGTTTCTTTTTGTTTAGATAAAAGCGAGCGCGAAAAATATATAAATTCATTATTAGAAGAAATAGAAAACTTTTCCACAACTAAAAATGTTAAAACAATCTATTTAGGTGGTGGCACACCTTCTCTTCTATCGAAATACGAGATTTTTGCGATATTTTCTAAACTTAGAGAGAAATTTGATATAGTTGAAAATGCTGAAATAACCATTGAAGTCAATCCAAATTCAGTGGATGAAGAAAAGTTGAGGGCGTATAAGGAGGTCGGCATAAATAGAATTAGTGTGGGCGTGCAGTCGCTTTCAAATAAAACGCTCAAATCTATCGGCAGACTTCACACCAAGGAAGAGGCGATAGAAAAACTTAAACGCATAAAAAAATATTTTGACAACATTTCCGCCGACCTAATCTTAGGACTGAGTGGCGAGAAAAGTGTTGTTAAATATGCAAAAAAATTAATTAAATTAAAAGTTAAGCATATCTCTTCATATATGCTTGAAGTGCACGAAAACACCAAACTCTACTATGAGGTGCGAGATAAAAAATATCGTCTGCTAGACGAAAAAGGCGTGACAAAGAGTTATGATAAACTTGTCAAATTTTTGAAAAAGCGTGGATTTGTGCAATATGAAGTAAGTAATTTTGCTCTTGCTGGCTATGAAAGCAAACATAACCTAAACTATTGGAACTATGGCGAGTATGTCGGCTTTGGTGTTTCCTCCCATTCCTTTTTGAGAGGTAGGCGTATTGCAAACGCTGACACTCTTCAAGGCTACTATAAACGCGAGCGAAAGGAAGAGAAAATTACAAAGAAAATGGAAATTGAAGAGCGAATCATGCTTGGGCTTCGCTGCTATTTAGGTGTAGACATTTCCATATTGAAGAATTTAGGCTATGATATTCAAAAGAGTGAAAGTTACAGAAAATTTTTAAAAGAAGGTGAGATTGTGGAATATGGTGAAAAATTTTATCTATTGCCAAAATATTTTAAATTTGCTGACTACTACATTCTCAATCTTTTGCCGTAAAAGACGGAAGAGTTTTAAGTTTAAACGACTTATTTAGACTAGAAATTAATATTGATAAATAATCAATTTGAAATCAATATGGTTGTAGCAAACTTTTTGAAAGAAAATTTAAGTCTAAAATTATGCAAAAGTGTTGACAAATAAAGTTTCAGATGATATAATACAAAATGTAAAGCAAAATCACTTTACAAAGGTTGAAAGTATGGCAAAGTTAAAACTTAATGATTTTGTAAGGTATGGCAAACTCTTCGAAGAGTATTCGGCGCTATTAAGCGAAGATAGGCAAGGCATCATGCGGCTATATTTTGATTACAACATGACGCTTGCAGAGATTTCGGCGGAGCGTGGAATATCGCGACAGGCAGTCAAAGACGCCATAACAAAATCGTGCGAAAAGTTAGATTATTATGAAAATAACCTTAAAAATTGCCAAAAAAAAGAAAAAATATTGAAAGAACTTGAAGAAATACGAAATATAAACAATTTAAAAGAAATAAAATTAAAAGTCGAAGAAATTATAGGAGAAATTTAATGGCATTATTTTCTAGCCTACAAGAGAAATTTAATCACATCTTTTCTAAACTAACAAAACGCGGAAAACTCACTGAACTTGAAATCAAAGAGGCAATGCGTGAAGTCAGAATTGCACTCTTAGAAGCCGATGTGAACTATATTGTTGCCAAAAACTTCGTCAATTCCGTTTCACAAAAGGCACTTGGTGAAGAGGTTATGAAAAGTTTGACGCCAGGGCAGATGGTGATTAAAATCGTTAGAGATGAACTCACCGCTCTTATGAGTAGCACCGACCAAAAACTTAATCTTTCGTCTAATCCAACCATCATCATGATGTGTGGGCTTCAAGGTGCGGGCAAGACTACAATGTGCGGAAAACTTGGCGCATATTTAAAAAAGAGTGGTAGGAAAGTGCTACTTGTGGCGTGCGATATATATAGACCAGCGGCAATCAATCAACTTCAAGTTGTGGGCAAACAAGCAAATTGCGAGGTGTTTGAGCGTGGTACACAAAATCCAGTAAAGACCGCAAAGCAAGCAGTGGAACACGCAAAGAAGCAAGGCTTTGATGTTGTCATTATTGACACGGCAGGCAGACTTCATATCAACGAAGAATTGATGAACGAACTTAAAAACATCAAAAGCGAGGTTAAACCTCAGGAAATACTTTTGGTTGTTGATGCGATGACAGGTCAGGACGCTGTGACGATAAGTGAAAGTTTTAATAAAGACCTAGACATCAGCGGTGTTATTCTCACAAAACTTGACGGCGACACGCGTGGCGGTGCGGCACTTTCCATTAAAGCTATCACGGGCAAACCAATCAAATTTTCAGGTGTTGGCGAAAAAATAGGAGATATCGAGCCTTTCCATCCAGACAGAATTGCCTCGCGAATACTCGGTATGGGAGATGTATTATCACTAATCGAAAAGGCGCAAGAGGCTGTCAGCGAAGAAGAGGCGAGAAAGTTGGAAGAAAAATTCCGCGAGAATTCCTTCACCTTTGAGGACTACCTTGTGCAAATGGAGAACCTCAAAAAAATGGGCAGCCTTAACGACATTGTGCGAATGATACCAGGAGTTGGCAACAAACTTAAAGGTGTCAATATTGACGAAAGCCAACTTGCGGTCAATAAGGCAATCATTCAAAGTATGACTAAGGAAGAGCGTTTGAACCCAGACATCATCAAGGCTTCAAGGCGTAAGCGTATTGCTGACGGCAGTGGCACAAGCATACAACAAGTCAACCAACTTTTGAAGCAGTTTGAACAATCGAAAGAGATGATGAAACAACTTAAAAATAAGCGTGGACTTAGAGGATTGTTTTAGTCATTAAAAACAAAAAAATATTAAATTAAAAACTCAACTAAAAAATGAAAATGCAAAAAATAATCGAAAAATAATAAAAAATTAATTTAGTTAAAACATTAATAATCACAAAATATTTAATTATTAGGTATATTCTGGCGAAAGTCAGTTTATATATAAAAAGTTTTAAAAATAAAAAAATGAATTAAAAATAGCAAAAAAAATCAAAAACAATTAAGTTTTTAGTGCATTTTTTTTAATTTTTAGAACTAAAACTAAGGAATTTTATTAAAAGGAGAAAGAAAATGGCTGTTAAAATTAGATTGACAAGACTTGGAGATAAAAAGTCACCATTCTATCGTGTTGTTGTTGCAGATTCTAAGAGCCCAAGAGATGGCAAATTCATCGACATTCTTGGAACTTACAATCCTCTCACAAATCCAGCAGAGATCAAGATTGACAATGAAAAAGCAACAAAATGGCTCAAAAATGGTGCTCTTCCAACTGAAACTGCAAAGTCAATTTTAGTTAAGAGTGGCGTTATAAGTCAAGAAAATAAATAAGGAGAAATAAATGCAAAAGTTACTTGAACTCTTGGTTAAAACACTTGTCACAAATGAAGATAAGGTTGAAGTGACAGTGGATGAACAAGAAAAACAAATCACTTTTAATGTTGTTGTTGATGAAAGCGACATCGGCAAAGTGATAGGTAAAAATGGTAAAATGGCAAACTCCATAAGAACCATAATAAAGTCCATCGGTGCGAAAGAACATAAAAAAGTTTTCGTTAAGTTTGGAGACTAATTTGGAATTTTTGTGCGTTGGTAAAATTGTCAAACCGCAGGGTATAAAGGGGGAAGTGAAAATCCTTCCGCTAGTTGATATCCCTGCGATTTTTAATGGCAAACATAAATTATACTTAGATAAAAAAGAGGCGGAACTTTCAAAATGCACCTACCGCCTTGGCTTTGCCTATGCCACTTTCAAGGAAATTCCAGATAGAAACACGGCAGAAAAATATCGCAATGTGGAAGTCTACATAGATAAGGAAGAATTCTATAAAATTCCGTCAAATTCGGTGCTTGTCGAGGACTTAATCGGAGAGCAACTTTTAGATGAGAATGGCGAGTATGTTGGGCAAATACAAGGGGTAGACAACTTCGGCTTTGATGATATGATCATAATAAAAGATGGTGATGAGAGAGTCTATCAACTTCCATTTGTTGGGGACATCTTTAAAAATGACGGCGAAAAGTTCTATGTGATAAGAAAGGAATACGAGGGGGCTAAGACTGACTATGAAAATTGATATTTTAACCCTTTTTCCTGATATGTTTGCTCCACTTAAAGAGAGCATAATAAAAAGAGCGGTTGATAAAAAACTTTTGGAGATAAATATTGTTGATATTCGTGAGTTTTCAAAGGATAAACATAAAAAGTGCGATGACTATCCTTTCGGCGGTGGTGCGGGCATGCTTATGCAAGTTGAACCACTATATTACGCCATAAAGAGCGTGCAAGATGAAAAAAGTAAACTTATCTTTCCTTCACCACAGGGCAAAGTGTTTAATCAAAACATGGCGAAAGAATTAAGCGAAGAAGAGCATCTTGTCTTTATCTGTGGACACTATGAGGGAGTGGATGAGAGGATTTTTGAACTTTTTGCTATTGAAGAAATTTCTCTTGGTGACTTTATCTTAACAGGCGGAGAACTGCCAAGCATGGTTATGGTCGATGCAATTTCGCGCTTAGTTGATGGTGTGATAAGCCGTGAGAGTTTGGAAAATGAGAGTTTTTCGAATGGGCTACTTGAATATCCGCAATACACCAGGCCCTCTTCATTTATGGGTTTGGATGTTCCAGAGGTTTTGCTCTCTGGCAATCATCAAGAGATTGAAAAGTGGAGAAATGAACAAAGCTTAAAACGCACAAAAGAGCGAAGAAAAGATTTATTGAAAAACAAAAAATAATAATTTTTAATAATTTTTCACGATTTTTTCGCATTTTTATAATATTTTAGGTATTTTTTTGTTTTTTTAATTAATTTTTTAAATAATTTTCTTTTGTTTAGAAAATTGACATAAAAATATTTGGAGAGAGTATGAAGATAAATTGGTTTCCTGGACATATGCATAAGGCACTAAAAGAGATAAAGGAAGAACTTAAAAAAGTTGATGTTGTCCTTTATGTGCTTGACGCACGCATTCCGCTCTCTTCGCTAAATCCAAAACTTGATGAACTCTCTGAAAATAAGCCAGTGCTTTACATATTAAATAAGATTGATATTGCCGATGAAAAGAGAGTTGGCTTTTTAAAAGAAAATTTTAAGCGCGAAAATAAGGACTATATTTTATATAATTCTAACTTTTCAAAAAACACCTTGATCTTAGACAAGATTAAAAAGTTGGCGTATAAGAAGGTGGAAAAATATAAAGCGAAAGGAGTTAAGCCGACGATAAGATGTATGGTTGTGGGCGTGCCAAATAGTGGCAAAAGTTCGCTGGTCAATAATCTATGCAAAAAGGCAAAAGCGGTCACGGGTAACAAGGCGGGTGTGACAAAGAGTGGGCAGTGGCTTAATGCTGGGGACGGCGTTGAAGTGTTCGACACTCCTGGCACGCTCTATCCAAACATTGAAAATGAAGATGTGGCAAAAAAACTTGCTTATGTTGGCAGTGTGCGTGATGAAGTTTTAGAGTTTAATAGTCTAGCGGAAGATTTACTAAAACTTCTCAAAGAGAAATATCCACAAAATATTGAAAAGAGATATCCGAATTGCCAGACTGTTTTGGACATTGCAAAATTTAGAAAATTTGTGCTTGCTGGGGGCGAAGTCGACTTGGAGCGCGCTTCCTATATGCTTGTTGATGATTTCAGAAAGGGCAGACTTGGCAAGATGACACTAGATTGATCGGTTAAATTTTATGCTATAAAAATTAAAAATAAAATTAAAAAGAAGATAAAATATTTTTAATAATTAAAATAAAAAAATATAACTCATTTAAATTTAAAAGTTGCTAGACATTTAATTTAATTTTTTTATAAAACCAAAAATCAAGTGAATATAAATTTCAAATAAAAAATATCGAAAACAAGCAAAAAAACAATAAAAAATCTCAAAAATACAAAAAAATCGCAAAAAAAAGAGAAAAATATGAAAAAAATAAATAAAATCTGCGGAACTATCGGTGAAATTGATGCGGAGAAGTATCTGAAAGATAAAGGTTATGTCATTGTTGCCACGAACTATCGTAATCGTTTGGGCGAGATTGATATTATTGCGAAAGATAAAAATGTCTTAGTTTTTGTGGAGGTTAAAAGCCGTGCCACGCTTGCCTTTGGGCGTCCATATGAAGCGGTGGACGGAAGAAAGCAATATAAAATTAGAAAAGTGGCAGAACTTTATCTTTTGAGCACCAACAACTACTATGCCGATGTTCGCTTTGATGTTATCGAGATTTTAGGCGATGAAATCAATCATATCATAAATGCGTTTGAGTGATTGTTTGAAAAAATTTTTATAAGATTAAAAATAGCGAAAAAGTTTGCTATTTTTTATTTTTTTATTGTAAAAATGTATCAATTTTGTGTGTTTTTAAGCAAAACTATTGAAAAATAATATAAGGTATGTTAAAATGTAGGCGAAAAGAAAAAATAAAAGTGAGTGTGTTATGAAGATTAGAAATGTTGATTTTGGAAAAAGCCCGCTCTTTCTTGCGCCAATGGCGGGGGTGAGTGATGTTGGATTTAGAGAACAGGCAGTGAAGTTCGGTGCGGATGCCACGGTGACCGAGATGCTTTCAACGCGTGCCATGGTGCATAATCCTAAAAAGACAAATTTGATGACCATCACTTCGCCTTATGAAAAACTTGTTGTGGCACAAATTTTTGGGCATGAGAGCGAGTTTATGGTTAAGGCATTTGAAAGTGAAATCTTAGATAAATTTCCAGCATTTGACATCAATATGGGCTGTCCTGCTCCAAAGATTTTGAAAAATGGTGATGGTGCTGCGCTTATGGACAGCATACATCTTGCAGGTCACATTATTGAAACTTGCAGAGAAATGACAGAAAAGCCACTTTCAGTTAAGTTTAGAAAGGGCTATCACTCAGAAAATTATCTCGACTTTGCAAAGATGTGTGAAGATAGTGGTGCGGACTATGTCATTTTTCATGCGCGTACTGTGGAACAAGGTTATAGTGGTGAGGCTGACTATGAGGCGATAGCAGAGGTAAAAGCGAAACTTCACATTCCAGTAATTGGGAATGGCGATGTTGTGGATGTTGACTCATACCACAAAATGCTTGAAACTGGTGTTGACGGCGTGATGATAGGGCGTGGTGCACTTGGTTCGCCTTGGATATTTAAAGAGCTAAAAGAAGGACAGCCTGTGCTGGTTGATAAGTATAAGGTTGTCAAAGAGCATGTGGAAACGCTTAGAAAGTATTACAACGAAGAGTGGCTCACTCTATACATAAGGAAGCATCTTCTTTGGTACGCAAAAGATTTACCATCGGCAAGCACTGTTCGCATGACTCTTGCCACCTGCAAGGATATTGATGCATGTCTTGAAATTTTAAAAGAATGTTTTTCTAAAAATATTTAATTTTGTTTTGAAAATCCTCTGAAAAGTAGTATTATATACTTGCGGGGGATATTTTTTTATGAAAAGAACGATTAAAGATTTAAAAAACATACAAGACAAAAGAGTGTTACTTAGATGTGACTTTAATGTTCCTCTCGATAAATATGGCGATATTTTGGATGCTACCAGAATTACCGCTTCTATTCCAACGATAAAGTATCTCAATGACCAAAATTGTAAGCTTATCATCTGCTCACACTTAGGGCGTCCTAAGGGCTATGATAAGTTTTTGTCGCTCTTCCCTGTGGCGGTGTGCCTTATGAAATATTTTCCAAACAAGGTAAAATTTTGTCCAAAGGTTGTAGGTGACGAAGTCAAAAGAGATATCGCAAAGATGAAAAGCGGAGATATTTTGGTGCTTGAAAATTTGCGCTTTGACCCGCGAGAAGAAGAAAATGATCCTACATTTGTTAAAGAGCTTGCTTCTTACGCAGACATTTATGTCGATGACGCATTTGGGGTTGCTCATAGGAAGCATGCGTCAAACTATGGAGTTGCTTTAAAACTTCCAAATGCCATAGGCTTTTTGATTGAAAAAGAGCTTAATGTTTTTGAAGAGGCATTTAAAAATCCAAAAAAACCGTTTGTGGCTATCTTTGGAGGAGCAAAAGTCAAGGATAAACTCTTGCTTATTAAAAATATAATAGGAAAGGCAGATACAGTGCTGATTGGCGGTGGTATGGCTTACACATTCTTGCTTGCAGAGGGAATAAATATAGGTAAGTCGATTGTCGATTTAGAGCTTGTCGATGAGGCAAAAAAAATTTTAAAAGAAGCGCGTGGCGCTGGAATGAAAGTGGTGCTTCCTGTTGACCATGTAGCGTTAAAATATGACCGCGTTATTAAAACCAATAATCTTGATGCAGACATGGTGGGACTTGATATCGGCAAGAAGACAATTAAGCTTTTCGCAGAAGAAATAAAACATGCAGGGCAAATTGTTTGGAACGGTCCGCTTGGAAAATATGAAGATAAGCGTTTTAAAATGGGCACCTTTATGGTGGCAAAAGCTGTTGCTAAAAGTTCGGCATACTCAATTGTGGGAGGTGGTGACAGTGTCGGCGCAATAAATACGCTTGGCTTTGCGAATAAGATAGATCATCTTTCAACTGGCGGAGGCGCAAGCATGAAACTTATGGAAGGCAAGACTTTACCTGCAATTGAGGTGATTGACACTCTTTAACTACAAGGCAACAATTTTGAGTGAGACAGATGTTTATTCAAATGTAAAGCACGCAAATTAGTTAGAAATTATTAAAATACAACTTATTTGAATTAGCATCACATAGCTATACTTAGGATAGAAAGATTTAGTTTTTTTAAGGAGAGATATGAGAAAGATAATCATTTCCAATTTTAAAATGAACACAGTACCAAGTGATATGAAAGCGTACTCAATGCAACTTGCAACAAAGACGGCGGGGAGCAAGAACAAAATAATAGTTTGTCCGCCTTATACTCATTTTTGCATTGCAAAACAATTTTTGGACGGCAGTAAAATTGAAATCGGCGCACAAAATGTTTCCGATGTAGAGGCAGGGAAAAACACAGGGGAAATTTCCGCTTCCATGCTTAAAGACGCTGGCGTTACTTATTGCATAATTGGACATTCTGAGAGAAGAAGCAAATTTAAAGAAACGGATAGATTAATAAACAAAAAAATAAAAATGGCGCTTTCGCAAGGCTTAAAGGTTATTCTTTGCATTGGCGAGGATAAAGTTACACGCGAGGCAAAGGGCGCCTGTGCGTTTGTAAAAAAACAGCTTGATGATGCACTTAAAGGAATATATGAAAATGAACTTGAAAGCGTCATAATTGCGTATGAACCTATTTGGGCGATAGGTACAGGCAAAACTGCTACTTTAAAGGATATTGAAAAAATGGTGGGAGTGCTTAGAAAGGAAATTGCTTATCTATATAATGATAAGACAAAAATTAATATTGTCTATGGTGGAAGTATTGATATAAATAATTATAAGAAAATCATCTCTCTTCCATGTTTAGACGGTGCTTTAATTGGTGGAGCTAGTCTTGATGTTGACAACTTCTCGGTTATTGCAAGAGAAAATTATTGATTTATAGCATCGTGTTGTATTGCAAAAATTAAAAATATGGTGTAAAATATAAAAAGTGGAGAGCGCATGGCATTATATCGAACATATAGACCTAAAACCTTTGATGAGGTAATAGGACAAGAACATATTACTAAGACATTAGAAAATCAGATTATGAATGGACATATTGGGCATGCCTATCTTTTTACTGGTACGCGCGGAACGGGAAAGACTAGCGTTGCAAAGATTTTTGCGCGCGCGGTCAACTGTTTAAATCCTATTAATGGTTCACCGTGTGGAAAATGTGAAAATTGCTTAAAACTTCAAAAAGATAATGATATTAATATTATAGAAATGGACGCGGCTTCCAATAATAAGGTGGATGACATACGCGAAATTCGCGAAAAAGTCAAGTTCATGCCTGTGGATGTTAAATATAAAGTTTACATCATTGACGAAGTGCATATGCTGACAGATTCCGCCTTTAACGCACTTTTAAAAACACTTGAAGAGCCACCTAAACATGTGATTTTCATCTTGGCAACTACTGAGGTGCATAAACTTCCGCAAACAATTCTGTCGCGTTGTGTTCGCTTTGATTTTAGGCTTGTGTCTGTTAAGGAATTAGTTAAACATCTAAGAAAGATTTTCGACCTTGAAAAAATCGAATGTGATGAGGAAAGTATAAAACTTATTGCTACCGCTGGTGAAGGAAGCGTGAGAGATACACTATCTATCGCAGATTCAATAGCTTCCTATTGCCAAGGAAAAATAACAAAAGAGGAAACTTTGAGAATACTTGGCACAACTGACTACTCGTTAAATATAGAATTTTTTAACTATTTAAGAGATAGAGAGGTCGGCGGAATTTTAGCCCTGATTGACCGAATGGAAAAGGAAGGGAAAAATCTAGCAGTGTTTTCTAAGGATGTTTCAAAGCATGCTAGAAACTTGCTTGTTATTAAAACTTGTGAAAATGCTAATGAAATTTTAAATCTGCCTGATGATGTTTTTGCTTCTTTTAAAGAGCAAGCAGATAGCTTCAATGAAAAAGATTTGATAAGGTATATGCAAGTCTTTTCCTCGGCAGAAAATGAACTTAGATACACTCTTTCAGTAAGGCTTCTGCTTGAAACCACTTGTCTTACTGCTATGATGGGTATGGACGCAAAAAAAAAACTGAAAATTGAGCCGAATGTGGCTTCTTTGTCATCAAAAAATGTTTGGGGAAAGATTGTTCTATATCTAAAAGAGCATAAAAAAATCTCTTTGTATGTGGCGTGTGGTGACATAACGGATGTTAAAATTGAGAACAACAAGCTTTTTATTAAAACCTCGGACGATTTTTTGATAAGTGTTTTAGAGGACGGCAAAAAGGAACTTGAAAATGCTCTCAGGTGGCAAGGCTTAAATTTAGAGGTAGAGATTGTTAAGTTTGAAAGTATAGATCAAATGCGTGATAAAGACATCTTGAAATTATCAAAACTTTTTGGCGATAAATTAATTTTGGAATAACAAGCATTCAAACGATGTTTGGTAAAAGGAGAGAAATATGGGATATAATTTTGGTGGCTTTGGCGGTGGAAATATGCAACAACTTATGCGCCAGGCACAAAAGATGCAAGAGGACATGAAAAGAACGCGTGAGGAGATAGATAGCACAGAATATTCTTCACAAGTAGGAGGAGGTATGGTAGAGATTACCATGCTTGGCAATCGCACTGTAAAAAGTGTTAAGATAAAGAAAGAGGTTGTTGATCCTGACGATGTGGAGATGCTTGAAGATTTAATCGTGTCTGCTTGCAATGATTGTCTAAGAAAAATTCAGGATGACGAAAGGGCAAAGTTGCCTAATTTAGGTATGTAAAATGTTTGACGAACCAATTGAAAGGCTTATTGAATATTTTAGACAACTTCCAGGCGTGGGTAAAAAAACAGCTCAGCGCTATGCTTTTTATATTATTGAAAATTCAAAAGAGAAAGCTGAAAACTTTGCAAAAGCTATAATGGAAGTTAAAGACAAGGTGAAACTTTGCAAGGAGTGTGGCAACTATTCGACTACTGAAATTTGCCCAATTTGTCAAAAGCGCAATAAGCAGATTATTTGTGTAGTTCAAGAGCCAAAGGACATTATCTCAATGGAAAAGGTGAAGAGCTATGAAGGTGTCTATCATGTTCTTTTTGGCACGATAAGTCCTCTTGAAAATCGTGGACCTAATGACATTAAGATTAAGGAACTCTTATCGCGCATTGAAAAAGATAAGGTTAAAGAAGTTATCATGGCAACCAATCCTGATGTTGAGGGTGATGCTACTGCCATGTATATATCAAAACTTTTAAAGCCTCTTGGCGTCAAGGTGACAAGGTTAGCTCAGGGCATTGCTATGGGAAGCGATATTGAATTTACTGACGAAGTGACTCTTGAAAAGGCGTTGGAACAAAGGCAGGAAATATAGGCGAAAACTGCGCTTCATTTCGACTTTTGTCTTACGCCAAAAGTCTTATCATTCGCTTGTTTTCGCCTATTATGCGACCAAGCGCAACTCGCACTTCGTTGGCGAGTTGGTCGCAACTTAAAATGTGATAAATTAGAATTGCGCTTCATTTCGACTTTTGTCTTATGCCAAAAATCTTACCATTCGCTTGTTTTCGTCGTTATGGGGTTCCCCGAAAGTACTTGATACTTTTGGGGTGAATTCGGCGACCAAGCGCAACTCGCCCACCAATGGGAACCCTAAAAATGCTTGTCATTTTTAGGGAAAAGGAACAAACAAGCAAGTGATAAGTGTTTTGATATTCATATCGAAACACGAAACTAAGCGCAGTTTGTGACGCTGTCGCAACTTAAAGAGGTTTTGATTATATTGCATACACACAAAGCCCTTTTCCTTGCAAAATTAAAAATTGATTTGAGATAGCGTAAGTCTGTCGTTTGGAGGGTGAATTCGGCAACCAAGCGCAACTCGCATTATGTGATTTCATGAACAGGAGTACCCGAAAACGCTCGCCGTTTTTTGAAAAGAAATAAATAAATTTACAAAGTTTAAAAGTCAATTGTTTCTAATTGACTTTTTTTTGTATATTTGCTAAAATGCCATAGACTAGGAGTTAATAATGGATTTAAGAAATATACTATCTGCAAAGATTTTAGTGGCATTAAAAAAATTAAATTTACCTGAGGAAAACTTGTCAGTTTCTTTTTCGTCACGCCCTGATGTTTGTGATTTCCAAACAAACTATGCTCTAATCACAGCAAAAAAAGTGGGCAAAAATCCTATGGAGCTTGCTGAGGAGATAGTTAAAGAATTAAATGATACTGCAATATCTACTTTAAAGCCAGGCTTTATCAATATAAAAGTTGATAACAGTCTTTTATCGCAATTTGCAAACGATGTGTTAAATGATAAGGATTTAGGGATTGAAAAAGTGGAAAACTCGCGCAAGATACTTATTGACTACGGCGGAGCAAATGTTGCTAAGGAGCTTCATGTTGGTCATCTTCGTTCGCCAATTATAGGTGAGGCGCTTAAAAGGTTACATAGGCTTTTAGGTGATACAGTGCTTGCCGACACGCACCTTGGCGATTGGGGTATGCAAATGGGGCTTACTGTTTTACAATTAAAAGAGGATGGTTATCTTGATGAATTTTTCCGTGCAAATTCTGATTATGATAGTATTCCGCTTAAAAATATTACGCTTGATACTCTCAACGATGAATATCCAAAAGCTTCAAAGCGCAAAGATGTTGATGCAAACTTTAAAAAGCTCGCCGATGACTATACGCTTTTTATTCAACAAAAGCGTGAACCGTATTATACTATCTATAAAAAGATTAGAGCAATGTCTGTGGAGGAGATAAAGAAAAATTACTCTCTTTTAAACACCTCTTTCGATTTTTGGTTTGGAGAAAGTGATGCGGAGGATTATATTGATGGAGCTATAAAACTTTTTATAGACAAAAAGTTAGCGCGCATCAGTGACGGAGCGCTTGTTGTAGATATTGCAAAAGAAGGGGAGCATATTCCTATTCCAAAGAAGAGTGAGAGCGAGGAGCAACGCTATAAAAACCCTATGCCACCAGCAATTCTAAAAAAATACAACGGCGGATATCTATATATCTCCACTGAAATTGCAACAATTGCCATGCGTAATAAAATGGATAAGTATGACGAGATTATATATTTAACTGATAATCGTCAAGGCAAACACTTTGAACAGGCGTTTAGATGTGCAAAGCTCGCTGGTATTTCGCCAGAAAATCAAAAACTTACTCATATATCTTTTGGTACAATGAATGGTAAAGACGGCAAGCCGTTTAAGACAAGGAGCGGGGAAACGATAAGGCTTAAAGATGTTGTAAAACTTCTTGTTGATAAGGCAAGCGAAAAATTGAAAGCAAACGGCATAGAAAATGATAGAGAGCTTGCAAGAAAGATAGGTGTTGGAGCGATGAAGTTTGGTGACTTGTCAAATATCATCTCAAAGGACTATGTCTTTGATATTGACAAGTTCCTCTCTTTTGATGGTAAGACTGGCCCTTATATTCAATATACCATTGCGCGTATAAATTCTATACTTAGCAAAGCAGAAGATGACTTTTCAAAAATCAATGTGGAGAATGATGAAGAAAGAGAGATAATTCTTGCTCTTCAAAAGCTCAATTCTTCGTATAAAATTTCTTATGAAGACTATTCTTTAAATTTAATTTGTTCTTCCACATTTGACCTTGCAAAAGCCTTTTCAACCTACTATAATAATCACAAAATTTTATCAGAAAAGGATGCAGAAAAAAGAAAAAGTATGCTAGCTATTTGTCTTCTAGTGAAAAAAGCACTTTCAAAGGCGCTTGATACACTTGGTATTGATGTTGTTGAGAAGATGTAGAAATGCTGGGACAGACACCAAATCGGCGAAAACTGCGCTTTTTGCTCATTTTCGAAACAAGTTCGAAAAGTATTGCCTTTACGCTTGTTTTCGCCGTTGTGGGGTCCCCGAAAGTGCGTGTCACTTTTGGGATGAATTAGCGACCAAATGAAATCGCGCACACCACACAATATTAAATAAATTATATGTGTATAAGTTTATAAATTGTGGATAACTAAACTATGCTAATATACAGGCGAAAAAATATTTGAAAAATTTTTCCAAAAAGTATTTACAAATGTAAAAATTTATGCTATATTAATAACGACATGAATAATCATGGAGGTAATATTATGAAAGAAATTAAATTTGGATTAGAAAAAGTTGACCGCCGATTTTTGCCAGAAGATGTTAAAGATGTGGTAAGAACTTTTAAAGTAAATGAACAAGTTAAAGGTTTAGAAAGATAATTAATTGTTAAGGGGTATTTTTGCTATTAAAAAATATTGCAGATTTTGCAATATTTTTTTTATTTTGTTTTGAAATTATATTTTTTTGTGTTATCATATAAATGAAGTATCTTATTTTAGAGGGAGTATATGAAGAAATATCAATATCTTTATCCAGCTATTTTCATTAAAGACGAAGAGGGAAAATATCAAGTATTCTTTCCTGATCTAGACATTTACACTGATGGTAACAATTTAAGTGAGGCTTATCTTTATGCGCAGGGGCTTTTAAAAGCCTACTTTGCTTATGCTGAAAAATATGAAGTAGACTATAACAAACCAACAAAGTTAGAAAAATTGTTGTCAAAATGCAAGGCTAACGAACTTGTTATGTATGTCGAAACGGTGGTTGAGGTTGAGGGATAAAAGCCTTAATCTGATTGTAGGGATGAAGAAAATTCATCCTTTTTTGTAAAGACTATTGACAATTTGATGTTTATGAATTACAATAAAGTGAGAGGAGTAAGTTATGGAAAATATATTAAACAAATTATCAAGGAAGTTTTTAATAATAACAAAATCAAGGAAGTCAAACGGCGAGATAAAGGTGGAGAATAAGCAAATTAGATTTCCGTATATTTGTTATAAAAATACAAATTTTACAGAAGTGCCAAATATCAAGGTGAAAAACAAGAAAACCTTTTCATTTTGTCCGACCACAAAAATTACAACAAAAGTAAAACCTTTTGTGAAGAAAGAAGATTCTATTGTGGAAACAGAAGAGAGAAGAAAAGCTCCTATTTATATTCCTATGAAGCATAGTTCAGACCGCGAACTATCTTTCGACCACAGCTATAATTCTTTAGTGAAAGCTCTTCAAAACGGCATTTATTCTATGTTCACCGAAGAAGTTTATCTTGAAAATGAAAAGAAAATAAACAATTTATCAAACAAATATGACGAGATGCCAAAAGAACTTCAAAATGAAGTTGATAAGAGAGTTGTAGATTTTCTAGACGATTTTGATGCGTTTGAAATAAGATTAGACTCTAATGTGCCTTATTTTGCAAATGTAGAAGATATGGGCGGGCTTGTTTGTGAATTAAATACAGCATATTTCTATAAATTTGACGAAAATTCACCTACTTATCAAAGCGATATGGCAGGCATAAAATCGGCTGTGACTCTTGAAACATATATGGTTAGATAATCTTAAAAGATGACCTATAAAATTTATAAAACTTTAATAAAACACTTGACTTTTATAAGTTTTGTGTGCTAATATAAGACTGACACTCTTTGAGGTGTTAGTTTTTTTGTTAGGAGATGATAATATGGCAGCACCAAAACGCAAGATAATCACATTAGAATGTACAGAATGTAAGAATAGAAATTACTCTACTGAGAAAAATACTTCTGCTAATGCTGAAAGAATTGAAATAATGAAGTTTTGTCCTACTTGCAATAAAAGAACAAAGCATAAAGAAACTAAATAGTTTTTGGAGGGGCTATGTCTAAAAAACACAAAATCGCCAAAAAAGAGGCGCAAGCTCAAAAGAAGCTTTATGAAGAAGAAGTCTTAGTAGAAAACCTTGAAAACGACAAAGTCAAGGAAGTGGAAAGTGGCGTCATTGAAATGAATGACGACAGTGTTTCTACATCCTCAGAGGAAAATAATGAAATCGTTATTGAGGAAACAGCAGAAGCTGAGAATGCTAGCGTAAAGAACGATAGCGAAGTCAAGGAAACTTCTAAAACAGAAAAGGTAAAAGACAAGAATACCAAGCTAGATGCTAAGGCAGACAATAAGGCTGATAATAAGAATAAAAAGGACAAAGATAAAAAGAAAAAAGACAAGAAAAATAAAAAAGGCTTAATTAAGAAAACTAAGGAAACGGCTAGCGAACTTAAAAAGGTGACATGGCCAAGCTTTGGTGAAGTTGTCAAAAAGACAGGTATTGTTATTGCCTTTGTAGTTATTTTTGGACTTTTAATTTTTGGCGTGGACACCCTTTTAGGATTTTTGTCAAGCTTGTTAGTTTAATTTAAGGAGAGATTATGGAACATTCAAAGGAACCAAAGTGGTATGTTCTTCATACATTCTCTGGCTATGAGAATGTGGCTAAGGAAAATTTGGAAAATGTTATCAAGAAGTTTAATCTTGAAGATAGAATTTTCGAAATAGTTATTCCAGAAGAAGATGTCATTGAAGAAAAAAATGGTAAGAAAAAGCTTGTTACAAGAAAAAGTATGCCTTGCTATATTTTCATCAAAATGATATATGGTGATGACCTATGGCACAATATTGTAAACACACGCGGAGTTACAGGTTTTACAGGACCAAAAGGTCGCCCTCTTGCTCTTACCGATGACGAAGTTTTGAAGATGCGTCTTGAAAAAATTAAAGTGGAAACAGATATTGCAGTTGGCGACACTGTTGAAATCGTGGAAGGACCACTTGATAAAATGGTTGGAAAGGTCATTGCGGTTAATCCAGACAATAATCAGCTTACCGTTGCTGTTGAAATGTTCGGGCGCGAAAACAATGTTGAACTAACTTTTGAGCAAGTACACAAAGTGCAAAAATAGAAATAGTGCAGAGTTATATGTTATTTTTAGAAAATAAGTTATTTAGATAAAAATAAAACTCATCGCTTTTAATACGATATTTTAGGTGCAAGCCTTTAAAATATTGTCCTTGACAAGACACTAAACTGTCATATTTGTGGGAGAACTAATGCCAAGTTCAATCACCACATAAGGAGGTTAAAAATGGCAGCAAAAAAGATTAAAGCAATTGTTAAATTGCAACTTGAAGCCGGTAAAGCCACCCCAGGACCACCAGTAGGTTCTACACTTGGACCACATGGTATTAACATTGCGGGCTTTACAAAGGAATTTAATGAAAAAACGGCTTCACAAGCAGGATTTATCATTCCTGTTGTGATTACTATCTATGAAGATAGAAGTTTCACATTCGTTTTGAAAACTCCACCTGCGGCAGTGCTTATTAAAAAGGCAATAGCAGTTGAGAGTGGTTCTGGTAAACCAAACAAACAAAAAGTCGGAAAAATTACAAAAGAGCAAATTAGAAAGATTGCTGAAACCAAAATGCCTGATCTAAATGCTAGTTCTGTTGAGAGTGCGATGAGCATGATTGCTGGAACAGCAAGAAGTATGGGTGTTGAGGTCGTAGATTAAGGAGGAAGTCATGAAAAAGGGAAAGAGATATTTAAAAAATCTAGAAGCCTATGACAAATCTAAATCTTACGACATAGGCGAAGCAGTTGATAATGTTTTAAACACTGCAAATGCTAAGTTTGACGAAACTATTGAAGTTCATGTTAAGCTCGGTGTTGATGGAAGACAAGCAGATCAACAAGTTCGTGGAGTAGTTGTTCTTCCAAACGGAACAGGTAAAAGCGTTAAAGTTTTAGTTATTGCTCGTGGCGATAAG
>DVLK01000006.1 GCA_018715545.1 Candidatus Caccovivens faecavium
AAGTGCCTAAGCAGAAAAATATTGATAATATAGATAAAAATATCTTTTTCATCATTAACCTACTTTATTAGTATAGCTTATTTCATCCTTTTTACAAAACAAATTATCATATTTTCTCAATAAATATAAATATTTTTTATTTTTAATGTTTAGTGTTCTTATTTAAAATTTTTATGACATTTTTGAATTAGCATCACAGTTTAAAATAGGCATTAACTATTACATCTGGCTTCATTAAAAAAGCGCTAATTTAAGCGCCTTTTTTATGCTATTTCATCCATTTTTATAATTTTATCTTTTTCTTCATGCTTCAAACGCTTCTTTTCTTCGCGTTTAGCTTTCCTCTCGGCGCGTTTTTTTGCCTTATCTATAACTTCAACCTCGCTTAAACTTGCCTTTAAAAGCTCAGGATTTTCAATATATTTAAGAAGTAGCTTCACACTGTTTCCATAATACAATCCGTCAGCCACGCGTTCATCAAGGCTTAATCCTAAATCCATCACCTTTTCCGTCCTTATTTCACCTGACCTATCGCTCATTGGCACATACTTCACCTTGCCGAGTGCACCGAAGATAGTTGTAGTTCCAAAATTATATAAGTGGTGATAAACTTTGTTTAATTTAATACTTTTAAGGTCAGTAATAAACATGCTTGTATGAAAAGGACTGACATCAATAAGAGATTTTGGAAGTAAGCCATATCTATCAAAAAATCTTATAAGTTTCATTGCCACTTTAAACATCCAATAAGGCATCTTACCAAGAATACCAGCAACCTTAGTTGTGCCATGTGTGTCGCTATTTACCTGCGTATTCTTCTTTATTTCATCATCAACAATCTTCTTAACATCGTAAATATTTTCTCTGCCTGTGAAATGAAATTTCAAGGTCACTTCATCGCAATCATCAGTAAGCTTCGGCTTTATTGCCATTGAAACAGTTATTTCGTTGCGTTGAAAAATTTGGCAATTGACAATAAATCTATTTGCCTTTGGTCTTTCGTATAGCATCCTCACCGCTGCCGCAATTAATATTTCGGTGTAGTTAAAGTGAACTCCACTTTCCTGCCTTTCTTTCAAGATAAATTCGTCCATTTTCTTACATAGTATTTGTTGAGTATAGAGATTTACGCCATCTATTCTCATCGGCATAAAATAAGGTCCTGCCTTTTCAATAATCATAAGATTTTTAACTCTTCTTCCGTCTGCTCTTCTTCCAAACATATATTTGTTCTCCCCTTAAACATTTTTACTAAACTTTTTTCTGATTAAATTTTTCTCTTTGCCATTTGCACTTGGCTTATAATACACCCTATCTTTCAAACTATCTGGCATATATTGTTGTTTTACATATCCGCCATAGTTATGTGGGTACTTATATTTTCCATGCCCGTCAGCGTTTGTGCTAGGATGATTTTTTAAATGATTTGGCACCATATCTTCACGCTCGTTTTCTGCGTCTTGTTCTGCCATACTCATCGCCATGTATACACTATTAGATTTTTCTGCCTCACATAGATAAATAATTGCGTGTGATAAGTTTAAGTAGCACTCTGGTGGACCAATCTTCTCCACTGCATACATTGCACAGCACGCCATAAGAAGCGCATTAGAATCTGCCATGCCTATATCTTCTGACGCATGCGCTATCATTCGCCTTGCAATGATATGAGGGTCTATACCTGCCTTAATAAGCCTTTGACTATAATACAGTGCCGCCTCAGTATCTGAACCCCGTAAGCTTTTACAAAAGGCTGAAAGATAATCATAGTAGGTGTTTTCATCAATAGATAAAGGTCGCTTATTCAAACATTCTGCCATTGTTCCCTTGGTTATATGAATATATTTATCTTTGGACATCTTTGTGGATTTAACCGCAAGTTCCAACGCATTAAGCGCCGTTCTTACATCCCCATTGCAGGCAAACGCAAGATAACGCTTGGCTTCATCTGGCATCTCTATTTTTATCTCGCCTAGCCCGTTTTCACGATCAGTAAGCGCTCTTTCTATAACTTTTAAGACATCTTTTTCAGATAATTTCTTGAACTCAAAGACGCTACATCTTGAAACAATAGCCCTAGTCATGCTTGTGTAAGGATTTTCAGTGGTAGAGCCGATGAAGTAAATACTCCCTTCCTCTATCGCTTGTAAAACGCAGTCGCTCTGTGCCTTGTTCCATCTATGACATTCATCTAAAAGTAGATAGGTATCCTTATTGAACATAGCTTTACTTGTTCTTGCTCGTTCAATAACCGCCTTTGCCTCTGCAACACCACTAGACACAGCATTCAATTTTTCAATATTTGCGTCTAACATTTTTGCAATTATACCTGCAAGAGTTGTTTTCCCTGTTCCTGGTGGTCCATAAAAAATCATGCTCCCAACACTACCAGTTTGTATTGCGCGCCTAAGTAATTTATTTTTGCCAACAATATGTTCCTGTCCAAAAAATTCATCAAGTGTCTTTGGACGCATACGCTCTGCAAGTGGAACTCTTAACCTATCCATATAGCCTATTATAGCAAATTACTTTTAAAATTACAATTATATATTAAAAAATAATTAAAAAATAAAAATCTCTTTTTTTGAATTTATTAATGTTTTGTAAAATATTTAAAATATAATTTTATTAAATTTATGCATGCCTTTCGTGTGGTCGCACAAAAAGAAAAAACAAGCGTAAAAGCGATGCTGTGTCATAAACTGCGCTTCATTTCGCGTTTTAATAACAAAACGCTTACCATTCGTTTGTTTACTCCTTTTCCCTAAAAATGATTAACATTTTTTGGGTTCCCTAGCCTCTTGTTTTGAAAATGAGCAAAAGCGCAGTTTTTTTCTTTGGCAGGGGTGGAAGGGGCGACGCGTTAAAAAAACAAGCCCGTGTGCTTGTTTTTAGCCAAAGCCGGGAGCGACTTGTTCGCGGTCTGCCCAACAAGGGTCGAACCAAGGTTCGATTTCTTCCACCTAATAATCAAATCCTATTAAGTAGCGACCAACTCGCCAATGAAATGCGAGTTGCGTTTGGTCGCTATAAAGAAAAAAACAAGCGTAAAGGCGATACTTTTCAAACTTGTTTTGAAAATGAGCAAAAGCGCAGTTTTTTTCTTTGGCAGGGGTGGAAGG
>DVLK01000081.1 GCA_018715545.1 Candidatus Caccovivens faecavium
ATAAAAATAATATTTAATTATTTTAGCAATATAATTTGTTGACTATGTAATTAACTAATTTTGTTGGCAAAATTCTTGGAAGAAATACGGCGCATTTATACCAAAATCCTATCGTTTTTCTCAGTGGTGGATTTTTCTTTTTTAGGAGTTTAACTACCATTTTTCCAACGCTGTCAGGGCTTTTGCCTGTCTGCTCATCTTTCTCCACTTTCTTTATTGATTTTTCCACATTTTTACGGTACGCGTCATTGTTTCCATCATTTTCAATAATACGATTTTTAGTAAAGCCTGTTTTGGTGTCGCCAGGAAGCACAGATGTTACTTTGATGTTGAACGGCTTTACCTCATTAGCTAAGGCTCGTCCAAAGATTTCTACACCAGCCTTTGTGGCGCTATATGTCGCTTGAAATGGGAGAGGTATAATACCTCCAACGGAGCAGGTGTTTATAATTCTTCCACCGCCAGAGCGTTTTAAAAATTTAATAGCCTTGCCACTTAGAGCAATTACTGCGGAAAGATTGGTGTTGACAAGGCTATATA
The DNA here is from genome assembly GCA_018715545.1 of Candidatus Caccovivens faecavium. GTDB lineage: Bacteria > Bacillota > Clostridia > Christensenellales > UBA1242 > Caccovivens > Caccovivens faecavium. The sequence goes on from DVLK01000081.1 coordinate 541, forward strand.
TTTTGTCAGGACTAGCGTCCATAATAGCACCAGCGATGCCAAAGCCAGCATTGTTGATAAAGATATCGATATGTCCATTTTCGTTATATATCTCTTCTAATATTTCTTCAATCTTTTGCGTATTGTTTACATCAGCAGAGTAGCTCTTTACAACTTCATCATGTTTCTCTGTGACGAGAGAAATATCATATACTTTGACATCCTCACTATAAAGATATTTTGCCATAGAGTAACCGATTCCACTGCTTGCGCCTGTAATTACAGCAACTTTGCCTAAAAGTTTCTTTTTCATTTTTGCCTCCTTTCACTTTATATAAAAATCGTTTAAAATGTTGTTTTAAATAATTTTAATACGCAATAAATCATTCCTTTTTAATGATGATTTAAAGTGTTAAAAATTATTTACTTTTTATTTTTTAAATAATTTTTTAGCTAGATTTTTTCGTAAAAATAAATTTTTTTTAAGTTTTTTCAATAATTTTAAGCACTTTTTTCTATTTTTTTAACTTATTTTTTAATTATCTTTAATTTTTAAATTTTTCCATATATTCTTCATAAGACATCTGCTTGTCGATAATGGTATTTTCGTCTACTATATCAATTATTCTATTTGCAACAGTATCGATGATTTCTTGGTCGCCCGTAGCAAATAGGATTGGTCCTTTAAAGTTTATCATGCCTTTATTTAGAGAGGTGATGCTTTCAAGGTCTAAGTGGTTGACAGGTTCGTCTAAAATTAGAAGATTGCCTCCTTCAAGCATCAATTTTGCAAGCATACATCTCACTCTTTCTCCACCCGACAGAACAGAAACTTCTTTTAAGCTTTCTTCACCAGAGAAGAGCATGCGTCCGAGCCAACCCCTGACATAGCTTTCTGATTTATCTTTGGAATATTGTCTAAGCCAGTCCACAACAGAAAGGTGACAGTTGTCAAAATATTCATTATTATTTTGTGGAAGGTATGATGGTTTAATCGTCTTGCCGAAAAATACCGTCCCGCTGTCTGCTTTTTCTTTGCCCATAAGAATGTTGAAAAGTGTGGTTAAAACTAAGGAGTTGGAAGAAAGAAAGACGATTTTTTGGTCAGGTTCCACATTGAAGGAAAGATTTTTAAACATACCCTTTTTAGTTAAATTTTCAACTTTTAAAATTTCCTTTCCTATTGCCTGTTCAAATTTGAAATCCACATATGGGTATTTTCTTGATGAAGGCTTTAAGTCCTCAATTGTCAACTTTTCAAGTTCTCTCTTTCGACTTGTTGCCTGTTTGCTTTTTGAAGCGTTGGCAGAGAAACGCGCGATAAATTCTTTTAATTCCTTTGCACGCTGTTCGGCTTTTTTGTTTTGGTCCTTTTGTTGCCTTAAAAGAAGCTGGCTTGTTTCGTACCAGAAATCATAGTTACCTAAATACATGTTTATCTGTCCGAAATCAACATCGCATATGTGAGTGCAGACTTTATTTAAAAAGTGACGATTGTGCGAAACGATGATGACGATATTTTCAAATTCCAAAAGGAAATTTTCTAGCCACCTGATCGTTTTAAAATCTAAGTTGTTGGTTGGCTCATCCAAAATTAGTATATCAGGATTGCCAAAAAGTGCCTGAGCGAGCAAGATTTTGACCTTAATTTTCGCATCAAGTTCGCCCATAAGTTTATAGAAATCCTCTTCTTTTATTCCGAGCGACTGCAAAAGACTTTTTGCATCGCTCTCAGCTTCCCAGCCACCAAGTTCAGCAAATTCCGTTTCTAGCTCACCAGCACGAAGCCCGTCCTCTTCACTAAAATCTGGTTTAGCGTAAATGGCGTCCTTTTCCTTCTGTATTTCCATTAGGCGTTTGTGGCCAAGAAGCACTGTATCAAGCACAGTTTCGTTGTCGTATTTATTTTGGTTTTGTTCGAGAACGGACATTCTTTCACCAGGGGTGATTATCACTTCGCCTGTATTAGGCTCGATTTCTCCGGTGAGTATTTTCAAGAATGTGGACTTTCCAGCACCATTAGCTCCGATTATTCCATAGCAGTTGCCCTTTGTAAATTTTAAGTTGACTTCCTTATAAAGTGTTCTTCCTCCAAACGCAAGGGAAACATTAACTGTTTGTATCATAGATATCTCCTAAATTTAATTTAAAGCCAAAAATTTATAAAAATTCACTAAAAAACGCATTTTTTATTGATTTTTTATTAAAAAATTGTGATTTTTAACATATTTTTTATTAA
>DVLK01000082.1 GCA_018715545.1 Candidatus Caccovivens faecavium
TAATTTATAAATATTTGACCTAAAAAATAAATTCATGCTAAAATTTGAAAAGAAGGAGAAAGACTATGAATGTAATGTTTAATATTTCGTACGGACTATACATACTCTCAGCAAAGACAGAAAAAGCAAACGGCTGTGTGATAAACGCGCTTTCGCAAGTCACTTCCACGCCGAACAGAATTATGATTGCAATAAACAAAAACAACTTCACCACAAGTCAGATATTAAAGACAAAGAAGTTTAATGTTTCCATTCTAAACGAAGAAGCAAATTTTGACCTAATCAAGCGCTTTGGCTTTGCAAGCGGTAAAGACACAGATAAATTCGAAGATTTCAACGGCTATAAAACGGCAGAAAATGGCATACCATACATCACAGAAGGCACAAACTCGTATATATCAGCAGAGGTTGTGGAAGTTAGAGATTTAGGTACGCACTATGAATTTTTGGCGGATGTGACAAAGGAGGTTTCGTTAAACGAAATCCCTTCAATTACCTATGCCTATTATCAGAAGAATATCAAGCCAAAAGTCACCCAAAAGAAAAAAGTGGTATATATCTGCTCGGTATGTGGATATGTCTATGAAGGCGATCCGCTTCCAGAAGACTTTGTCTGCCCACTCTGTCTACACGATGCAAGCTATTTTGTTAAAAGCGAGATATAAAAATTTAATTTAACTAATACTCATCAAAAATCCAATAAATTTTAATAGCGTTATTATATTTAATGATAAAAGGATAGCGAATTTGCTATCCTTTTTGTAAAGTTAATTTAACCTAAGCGTTATATAATTTTGAAAAGTCAACAGTGAAAACTTTTGTTTCTGTTGCGTCTTTCTCCGTCACTTCAATTCTCCAAATTGGAAGCTCCTCATGTCTATAAGTATCGCCATCAGATATTGCTAGAATATAGTTCTTTGTTTCATTGCTTGCAGTCGAGCGTTTGATAAGCGATCCATCTATTTCGCTCTCTTCAAAGGACTTATCGGCAGTTTCAGCATTACGCCAACCGATTATCGCAGAACCATCAACGCCCATTTTTACATTTAAAACAACATATTTAGAGCCTTCCACCGTGCCCCACGCTGAGGCTTGCTCTTTGTTCATGGTGTTTGCACTTCCGTTTGCCTCATATTTGTTGTCGCCTAGATAGGTTAAACTAAAATCGCTGGCATTTGTAAACTTGACATCGCTTCCAGAAAAGGATGCGCCGTCTGACGGAGTTATGTAACTATTTCCACCTCCGCAGGAAGTAAGCGTAATGCCAGCGACAAGTAAAATTGCCACAACAGCAAACATTGATATTAGACTTTTTAAACTTCTTTTCATTTTTCCCTCCTTTTAAACACTTCTATTTTTTGCAAAATTCTCTGTTTTATTCTAAATTTTGATTATTTCCAACATTTTTCTTTACAACCTTTAACTAATTTCTCTTTGTTTTTGAAAGCCTTTCAACAAATTTTTCATAAAATCATAGATATATTTTCACACTTTTTCTACTTTTTAATAGAATGATAATGTGCAAAGGCACAATACATATGAAAATTTTTAGGAGGTACATATGAACTTTTTTGGAGGCTGTAACCAAGGTGATATGAACAGAGATTGTGGCGGTTGCGGTAACGACTGCTGCTCTCTACTTTTCCTCATCTTATTACTTCAATGCTGCGGCTGTGGCGGATGTGGCATGAAAGGCATCAATGTTGATTGTGGCACAATTCTCTTCCTCTTACTTTTAAGTAACTGTGGTTGCGGAAACTTTTGCAAGTAATACCAAAAAATATAGATAAAAAGAAGCCCACACGCTTCTTTTTTATTTTTATAACATATGTTAATATATTGACCATATTAAATAACAATACAATTACGATTTTAAAAATTTTTAAAAAACTGTTTACTTTTTCTTAAATTTCTTGTATGATATATCTATACAATGGAGGTTTAAGATGAATGTAAAGAAAAAATACGGTGATAATGCTGTGCTTATTTGGAAAGATAGAAAACGCTTTATGGGCATGCCTCTCTCATTCACACGCTATTACCTAATTAAAAATGGTGATGTTTGGTTCAAGACTTTCCGTGATGTAGGACTTTTTTCCACACATTTAGAGGAAGTTAATCTATACCGCATGTATGATATCTCATTACATCAATCTTTCTCAGATAAAATCTTTGGAACTGGAACGGTTACTCTTTTTAGTAATGATGAAAGACAACCTCAGTTAGTATTAAAGAACATCAAACGCCCTTATCAAGTTAGAGATCTATTCTCTCAACTTATTGAAGAAGAAAGAAAGGCAAATGGCGTTCAAGTTGCCGAAATACAATCATAATAATTATATTCTTACAAAACTAATCAAAGGAAGGCTTGCTCCTTCCTTTTTAATACCAAAAGCTTAACAATAAATTTATATCTATTAGGAGGAGAGATGATACATTCAACAGCAGGTGGAAAGCTAAAAGAATATGGATACTTTGACATTGCCAAGGTTGAATATTTGGAAAGTGGCGAAAAAGCATTTGTGCTTTCCACAAACGAAGAAATTAAAGAAGGGGATATAGTCTTAGTCGCAATATCAGAGTTTGAAGAAAAAGAAGCAAAAGTAATAAGAATAGATAAACATGTTCATGAGCAAAATTTTCCAATCCCAATCAAGCGCCTTAAAAAGATTGTTAGAAAAGTTTGATATTTCTCCACCGCCTTTGCCCATTGACCGCTAATTCTTTACACTCATAAAATTATCAGAAGCCGAGTCAAGCACAACGCAGTTGTATTTGTACGATGCTGATGTTCATACATACTGTGATGGCGGGCAAAGCACGCAAAATTCGCTAGAATTTATTAAAATTTAACTTGCTTAAATTTTAACATCACATGGTTTATATTATCTGAGGTCGAACCAAGCGTGGCAAAGCCACATTTGAGTGAGACCGATGGTTATACAAACTGTGATGGTGCAATTCATTGCACATTTTGTGTTAACAAAATTTAAAATTTAACTTGCTTAAATTTTAACATCACATGGTTT
>DVLK01000083.1 GCA_018715545.1 Candidatus Caccovivens faecavium
CACTTTAAAGCTTTATAAAAACGAAGAAATTTTTAAGGATTTTTAATAGTAAAAAAGTTAGTTGCATTTTATTTGCGTGACTAATTTTTTTTACTATATAGCCTAATTTTAAATGTAATAAACGTTTTTAAATATCGTTCAAAGTGGCGCTTTTTATGTAAAAAAGCGGAATTATCATCTTTTATTTTAGATCTTAATGTATTCTTTTTTCTTTTTAATTTCTTATTTAAAAATAATCTGAAAGAAAAGAGAAGAACGAAAAAAGAAAAGTACAAAAAAATAATCCTTGCCTATTTGCGCGGATTATTTTTTATTGGAGCTGATGGCGGGACTCGAACCCGCGACGGCGTCACTTTGTTTTCTTTCGATTTCAATTCGCGCTTTGCTTGAATTTACATCTTGCGAAAACGCGTTCCTTTTCCCCTAAAAATGACAAGCATTTTTTGGGAACCCTCTTTAATCAACAGGTCGCTATTATACAAAAACTGCACTATTTAAAGCGCAGTTTTTCTTTGGAGCTGATGGCGGGACTCGAACCCGCGACCTGTTGATTACGAATCAACTGCTCTACCAACTGAGCCACATCAGCACATATTTTCTTGTTTAAAAATTTTCCTGTTTTTAAAGTTTTAATTTTAAAAATATGCGCTTTATGATTTTTTATGAAACAAAATCTATTTTTGAATTTTGTTTTAAAAATCAAAAATCTTTATTTATTATAGATATTTTTATTCAATTTGTCAATTAAATCTACAAAATATAATACAAATGTTAAATTTATATATAATAAGTGATATTGACTTTTTGCTTTATATAAATTATAATTATAACTAAGAGGTATCTATGAGAAAATTTATAACAACTAAATATGGTTTAAAAATTATTTATAGCCGTTCTAAGTCTTTGAATGGGGTGGCAGTTGCTATTAAATTTAATGCTGGTTCAAGTAATGAAGGAAAAGGGAAACAGGGGCTTGCGCATTTAACTGAGCATTGTCTATGTAATTGTTCGAATGAAATTTTTACTAAATCGGAATTATATGATAGTTTTAGTTTATATCCATACCGAAACGCTATGACAGGTGTAAACAATATGATGTTCTTAGGACTTTGCAATAAAAAAGACTTTGAAAAGCTTATGGACAATTTGACTTCAAGTTTTACAAATTTTACTAATCTTGAAAAAGAATTTAAAGATGAAAAAGAAGTAGTTTTACAGGAAATTATTACAAAACGAAAGACGAACAACAATCAAGCCTTTGAGCTTATGTTTAAAAACACTAGGCGAGAAAAGAATTTTAAATACATGGAACAGGAACTTGTGCTTGGTAGTGTTGAAAGTGTTAATAAATTAACCATACAAGATGTTTTAGATTTTAAAGATACATATTTTTCTATCAATAACGCCATTGTTAGTATCGTTGGAAATGTAAAATTTTCCAAAGTGTTGGATGCTTGTAAAAAATATCTTCAAGGTAGATTAAAGCAAAGTGGAAAATTAGGTTTTGGATATAATGATAGTATGCCTATAAAAGAAAATGTTTTTATAAAGCAGGAGCCTGTCGAAGCGCAAAAATCGCTTTTGAAGGTAGAGTGGAAGTATGCTGAGGCAGAAGAATATTTAACAAGGCGTGAAGGTTATATCAAAGCAATTTTAGGGAATGTTCTTTCTTCTATGGCTTTTGATAAATTCCGTGTAAAAAATTCATCGTGCTATGCGGTTTCTATGAGATTTTATCAAGATTTTAGAGAATTAACAACAAACTTCATTATTGAGTGCGCACATGAAAAAGTGGAATATATTTATAATTTACTTCTTGAATTTATCGAAGAAGTTAAGACAAATGGACTAGCGCGCAACATCTTTGACCTTGAACATAAAAGGTATTTTGACAGATATAATCTTGATGCTACCTCATTATTAAATAGGGCACGCGGTTTTTTAGATACATATAATGTGTATGGCAACATTTTAAATAATAAAAAAGCATTGAAAGAAAAGCGCGAATTTGAAAAAATATCTTTTGACGAGATAAACGAGTATGCAAAGCGTGCTATGCTTGGTAAGCCTAACATTGTCCTTTTGACAAAAAACGACATAAATATAGATAAATCTAAATTAAAAGTATTGCTAAAAAAATAAGCATATGCTATAATAATATGGCGCTTAGTTAAGACGATATATATGAGCGATTAAAGTGGAGATAAAATGAATAATTTAAATAGATATAACAATTATGTAAATGATGTTGATGACCTAAGTTGGAAGATATTTATTAAAGAGTGTTTAAATAGACAATGTTTTGGATTTGATGATTTTTATAAAGAATTTGATTTTTCAAAATTTGAGGGAGAGAATAGTAAGCCTTACGAAGGTGTAAAAAGATTGATTGGCGACCTGAAAGCAGATGGTATCTATCTTATTTTTCGCACGGCGTATGAAGTTCCAGATATGTTCGCTTCAAGGTTGACGCCTAATAACATGCATGTTTTCTTATTCATGCCTACAAATACAAGTTATGTGTTTAAAAAGCTCCCATATAACTGGGCAACGCCAAAATCAGGAGAAGAGTTCGCAAAAAGTTTCAATCATTATTTTCCAAGAATTAAAAGCAACATTTTAAAAGAATTTCGCAAAATGAACGAGTTTGATTTTAATGATGATTATATTAGATTTATGTATAATAATGTTAGCAACAAAATTGCTTATCAAAAGTATTTAGATGGCGAGCTTGAAAGAAACAGAAAATATATTGACCCTAAAAACAGTAAGAGAGCTTGGGGGCTAGAAGAAGCTAAGCTAATTGGTAGTTTACAAAAATAAATGTGATTTTATATTTTTATAATTGAAACTAATGACGGAAGAAAAAACTTAAAAAATTTTAAGTTTTTTCTTTTTTTTTATAATAATTTTAGCGAATTTGTTTGTGTTTTTTGTAATTAAAATGCTAAAATAGCAAAGAGGTAAAATATGGATAAAAGGAAAATTTTATTTTGGTTAAACTTAGTCTTAGCAGTTGCAATCATTGCAGTGGACATAGCGTTCATTGTGCTGGGGCAACCTTACATTTATAAGACTACTGCAAGTGTTCTTTTTGTTGTGCTTGGGCTATTGAATTTTATTTTTGCCTTTTCCATGGGCAAAGAACGAAGTAAATTTTTTAAATACTTTATGCTGACTGCTCTTGTTTTCGCTTGTTTGGGCGACATTGTGCTTATAGAGCATTTTATTGAAGGAGCAATTTTATTTGCAATAGGACATGTGTTTTTCTTTGTCAGTTATTCCATGCTTCACAAAATAAATCTTCGCGACATCATAATCTCGCTCATTATTTTTGGTATTGCTTTGATTGTAATCTTAGTTCCAAAGATTTTTGATTTTAATGGCATGTTACCAATTGTAATCGTTTATGCGTTTATAATTTCGTTTATGTTAGGGAAAAGTATTTCAAATCTATTTGCTAAAAAGTATTTCGGTAAAAATCTTTTTATAATGCTTGGGAGTTTACTTTTCTTCCTCTCTGATTTAATGTTACTATTCAATGTTTTTGGCGATGTTTCAGAAATTTTCGATATAATGTGCCTTGTTTTCTACTATCCTGCCGAAGTGTTACTTGCAATTTCCATAACTTATAGCGGACATGATGACAAAGAGATGAGTGTTTTTAAAAAGATATATTGCAGAATTTTTCAGCAATGTTTTCATATTATGATACCACTTTTGCCTTATAGACAACCAAAAATTTTGGAGAATATGGACGAGGTAGTCAACGCGTTAAGCAAAGAAAAAATTGATAGGGTGCTACTTGTGACCGACAAATCAATTAGAGGGCTAGGGCTAACAGAGGAACTTGAAGCCAAGGTCAATAAGGCTGGAATTAAACTATTTATTTTTGACAACATACTTCCAAATCCTACAACTCATATGGTAGAAGAGGGGCTTAAAGTTTATAATGAAAACGAGTGTGCGGGCGCCATTGCTTTTGGTGGTGGTAGTGTTATGGATACTGCAAAAGTGATATTAGCAAGACATGCTTACCCAAAGAAAAGTATAACAAAGATGAAGGGTTTACTAAAAGTTAGAAAGAAATTACCACCTCTTTTTGCTGTGCCAACTACGGCGGGAACGGGTAGCGAAACTACACTTGCGGCTGTTATTACTGATGCGGAAACTCATGATAAATATGCAATAAACAGTTTTCCATTAATTCCGAAATATGCTGTTTTAGACTATAAAACAACTATCAATTTACCAAAGAATATCACTTCAACCACCGGCATGGATGCTCTTACTCATGCAGTAGAAGCGTATATTGGTCATTCAACCACGAGGCTTACTCGAAAGATGTCAGAGAAAGCGGTCAAGCTTATTGCCAAATATTTAAAGACATGCTATGATGAACCTAAAAATGTGGTGGCAAGGGAAAATATGTTAAAAGCATCATATTATGCAGGTGTGAGTTTTACAATATCCTATGTAGGATATGTGCATGCCATCGCACACTCTCTCGGCGGGCAATATGGAACTCCTCACGGGCTTGCTAATGCTATAATCTTGCCTTGTGTTTTGAAGGCGTATGGCAAAAGTGCGGAGAAAAAACTTGCTAAACTTGCAAGAGCTTCTGGTATTGCGTTAAAAGACGATAGCTCTGAAATTGCCTCAAATAAATTTATAGCTTATATTGAAGAACTTAATAGGCATTTCGAAATTCCAACTAAAATAACTGATTTAAAGGAAGAAGATATTGATAAGCTAGCTAAACATGCAGAGCATGAGGCAAATCCGCTCTATCCTGTACCAAAACTAATGAGCAAAGAGGAATTAAAGGAAATTTATTTTGATTTGTTACCAAATAATTAATGGAATACAAAAATTAATTAAAAGGAAATATTATGATTGAAGACATAGTTAAAGAACAACGAAAATTTTTTAAAACAGGTGCTACTTTATCTTATAAATTTAGATTAGATGCCTTGAAAAAACTAAAAGAAGCAATAATTAAAAATGAAAAAGAAATTATGGATGCGCTTTCTTTGGACTTGGGAAAAAGTGCGACAGAAAGTTACATGTGTGAAATTGGTATGGTGTTAAGCGAACTTAGATATGCTATTCGTCATCTTAAAAAATGGATGAAAAAAGATAAGGTTGCAACTCCTCTCGCTCAATTTCCATCAAAAAGTTTTGTAGTTAAAGAGCCTCTTGGAGTGGTACTTGTTATGTCGCCATGGAATTATCCGTTTATGCTTGCCATTGACCCATTGATTGGTGCAATCAGTGCAGGAAATTGTGCAGTAGTTAAGCCTGCTAGTTACGCTAAAAACACTTCGCAAGCAATTAAGAAAGTGCTAGGTGAATGTTTTGAGGATAGTTACATTTCTGTTGTTCTAGGAGGTCGCGAAGAAAATTCAGCGTTACTAGAACAGCGCTTTGACTACATCTTTTTCACAGGCAGTGTGAATGTTGGCAAATTAGTTGCTGAAAAGGCATCAAAAAATTTAACACCTGTCACTTTGGAGTTAGGTGGGAAAAGTCCGTGCGTTGTTGATAAAACTGCCAATTTAAAGATTAGTGCAAGGCGTCTTGCATTTGGAAAATTTTTGAATGTAGGTCAGACTTGTGTTGCGCCTGATTATCTTTTGATTGAAAAAAGTGTAAAAGATGAATTTTTAAAGTATTTTAAGGCTGAAATTGTTAAAATGTTCGGCTCTGAACCTTTGAAAAATGATAGCTATGGCAAGATAATCAATGAAAAACACTTTAAGCGTATATGTGGACTTATTGATAAAGATAAGGTTTGCTTTGGCGGTGAAAGTGATGAAAACAGTTTAAAGATAGCTCCGACAATTTTAGATAATGTGACACTTGACGATGCTTGCATGAAAGAAGAAATTTTTGGGCCTATCATGCCAGTGTTGACATTTGAAAGTATTGAAGAGGCAACTTCTGTTATATCAAAATTCGAAAAGCCATTGGCTTTGTATCTCTTTTCAACAAATCAAAAAACTATCGACAAATTTCTAAACACTGTGCCTTTTGGTGGAGGTTGCATAAACGACACCATTATTCACCTTGCGACTACAAAAATGGGATTTGGCGGTGTTGGATATAGTGGATATGGTTCTTATCATGGTAAGAGAAGTTTCATGTTGTTCTCACATGAGAAAAGTATTGTTAAAAAGAGCCCTTCTATCGATTTGCCAATTCGTTATCAACCTTATTCTAAAACTAAGGACAGTCTTATTCGTAAATTTTTATAATATATTTGCCTTCTGTTATTTTCAATATTTTAACTTCTATAATCTTGAATATAATAGAAATTCAATTCTAATTTATAAAAATAAAAGCTATAACTTGTTGTTATAGCCTTCTTCTTTTGTGCTATCGCTGAGAGTTTTGTCCTATCATATAGCCAATGAGGAACATTGTTAAATCATTGTTGGGCTGACAACATGTTCGCTCTCTTACACAGTTCGGACAAGGTGGAATATATAGTTGACAAAAAGGAGGGGGACAACACGGGCGTAAATTAACACAATCGCCCTGACAGTATTTTGTTGAATACTTCATTTTGTGCCTCCATTATCATTATATATTGATTAGAAAAAAATGTTAAAAACTTATTAATTTTATTTCCAGCTAAATTAAGCATAAACATAGGTTTAAAATTTGGATGAACCATAATACAAATTAGGGCTTAAATAATACGAGCGTATTCTTTCAAAAACTTCTACTTAATTTTATATAATGCTAAATCTTTAAGATAAGTCTTTTTTATAAAGCCAAAGCATATGATGATATAGGGAGAAGAATATGGTCGAGTTTTTTGTTGATAATTTTTCGAGTTGCGTCTTTTTAGCGGTCATACTTATGGCACTCATTCCAACCATAGAAAGTAAAATCGCCATTCCGTTTGGGCTTTCCTATGCCATTTGGGGAGAAGCGACATTATCGCCGATTGTTGCGTTCATTTGCGCATATATTGGTTCTATGTTACCAAGCATATTTATTATAATTATTGTCAGGAAGCTTAAAAATCGAACAAGTGGTTTCGTTTGCGACAAGTTAATTAATAGCGCAGAAAGCAAATACCATAGAAAGTTAGAACTTCTTTCTTCAAAATCAAAAACTTTCTATAAGCTCTCTTCTCTTGCTCTTTTTGTGGCTGTACCTTTACCTCTCACTGGGGTATATAGCGGAAGTTTGATTGCAGGTTTAAGCAATCTAAAAATCTATCAAGCTTTTATTGCAATAGCAATTGGAGAATTCATTTCCTGCCTTGCGATAACGCTGTTATGTGTTCTTTTTGAAAATTCTACATTATTAATACTACTTGCTTCACTTATTATACTCGTAATTTTCATCGTTTTTGATATTGTTTTCATGCTTATAAAAAGACAAAAGAAGCTTAAAATTAATTAAGCTTCTTTTTTTTTATTTTGCATATTTTTTATAAATAAACTTGGTTGTGTAGTAGTTAATTGGAAATACAATAAGTAGGGCACAAATAGGAACGAGTAGGGAGGTAAGGTAACTTGCCATAGTTTCTGCTGTCATACCAAAGCAAATGTTTAGAACGAATACAACGACAGATGCAAGTAGAAATACGACAAAGTTTATTATTGCATTATATTTTAAAGTTGCCTTGCGACTGACAACGCATTTGTACCTAATGAAAAGTATGATTGCGTAAACAGCGAAAAGGGCGGGTATGGTATAGTATAAAAAGTTTGAAGTCGTCATGAGATTGCCTGTGGCGCTTGCAATCCAATAAATTAAAGCTGAGCTAATTGCTGAAAGAACGAACAAGATGATTGAAGAGATAAATTTAAGGAAATTAGTGTTGTGTTTGCGTTCTACAACAGTTCGTTTGTATTCTTTAAACTCTAAGCCATGGCTATTGTAGTAGTTTTTTAGCGTTTCATAATCGGCAAAGGTATTTGTGGCACGCTCAACTTTTTGCATTTTAACTTCTTTTGGTTTTTCGATATTTTCAGCCTTCTTTTCCATGATTTTTGATACCATGTCATTATAAGTTGGCTCTAACTTGCTGTCACGCATAGGTGCCGGCAAATTTTCATCCGAAACATTGATTTCAATATTAGGCGGAGTGATACGCTTTTGATAAGGAATATAGTCAAGTTTTTCTGTGATGAATGTGGCATCATCTTTGACATCTTCAACAATTTCTTGCTGAGGCTTGGTGTATATGTCATCATTAGTTGACTTATTAACCATATTAGAATAGCTGTTATTATCATAGTGACTTTGCTTTGAGGCGAGGAGTGATGCTTTCAAACTTGCCACTTTCTCTTCAAAATCATCCTCTTTTTTCTCATAGACAACAGGCATTTCAATTTGATTATCTGAGAAACTCTTACGATTACGATATTTTTTTAATTCGCTGGAAGAGTCGTATATTTTTTTATTTTGAGCGAGTTGCGAAGGGGTAAGCGTTTCGTTGGCGTCAAGAAACTTTCCGTCATCTTTTGCCTTTTCTTCCTCTTCTTTTTTGAAGGTGAAGAAATCTATTTGATTGTCAATGACATCACTTTCTTCCTTTTTTTCTTCCACTTTTATAGGTTCTTTTGGCTCAGCAGGCTTAGCATAATCAAATAAATTTTTTTGTTCCAAAAATACTGGTTTTTGCTCCCCTTCTTCCTCTTCTTCCAACTCTCTTTGATTTAGTACTTCAAAGTTAATTCCAGCAAATTCTTTTCTTAAAATTTCTAAATTTTCTTTGCCTTCATCTGTTAAGGCGTAGTAGTGTCTTTTACCACCAAATTCGCTTTCTCCCCAGAAGGAAGAAGATACTAAGCCTTTCTTTTCAAGACGGGTTAGGCAAGAGTAAAGAGTAGGCTTTTTTAAAATATAGCCTCCATGTGTTTTCTTTGTGATATATTCAATAATTTCTAGTCCATATTTTGAACTATCTGACAAAGAGTCTAAAATCAAATATTGCACTTGACCATTGGAAGTGAAAGCCATAAGAACCTCCATTTATTTAAATTATATAGTTAATATAAAAATTTGTCAAACAAAAATCCATAGTATTATGCAAAAATTTTTTATTGCATAACACCACAATATGTAGTGTATTATGACAGAAAGTGCTAACAATATATGTATTTTGAAGTTATATCTATTTATTTTTGCAATATGTTTGCATTAAAAATGAAAGCGTGCTAAAATATAAAGCATGGAAATTAAAATAATTAAAGAACCAAGAAAAACTTTGCTTCTTAGAATCACATCAGAAAACATCATCTTAATTAAAGCACCTTTGAAATGTTCCGATAGTAACATTCAAAAGTTTTTAGATTCTAAAAAGTCTTGGATAGAAAAACATATTGCTAAAATGAAAATGTTAGAAAACTTTGCTAAAAGTTTTGATTTTGATAATTTAATTTATGAAAATGCTATTCCAATTATGGAAACTAAAAATATAAGACTTGACTATGAGAAATTATCTACTAATAACAAATTAAAGTCTATCAAAAATCAATACTTATCAATGTTTTCCGTCTTAAAAGACAGAACTATTTTTTTAGCACAAAAATTTGGTTTTAAAGTAGATAAAATTTCGCCATGTTCCTCTACGGTAAAATGGGGTTCTTATAGTTCAACAGGCGAGTTAAAGCTTAATTATAAACTTATCATCTTGCCAGCAAATCTTGTGGACTATGTAATTGTTCATGAACTTTGTCATATAAGGCATATGAACCATAAGCCTCAATTTTGGAAAGAAGTTGAAAGATTTTACCCTGACTACAAGAAGGCTCGCAAGGAGATGAAATTATATTCTTTTGTTTTAAAAACAAAGTTTTAGACATATTTTTTCCATAATGTAAGATACTAAACAAATGAAAAGGAAAAATTTTTGGATTTCATATATTTTTTTATGGCTGACTTGCTTGATGCTTGTCATTATGCCTATCATCAATATTTTTCAAATGGAAGGTGACTTTTTAGCTAGTTATGAAGATATTAAGTCGGCGAATTCTAATAAGCTTTTTGGTTCGTATATAACAGGTCAGCTTGTTGAACAGGAACAAAAGGTTGATTCGCAGAGTACAAGTCATGGGGAGATTGTATTTAAGCTTTTTGGATTTATTCCAATTAGAAAATTACAAGTTGTCATGGCTGACGATGATGATTATTACATAGGAGGAGCACCTATTGGGCTTTCCATCTCTACTGATGGCGTTATTGTGATAAGTGATGAAGGGAACAGCTGTTTAAGGGAAGGAGATATTATAACCAAAATTAATGGAAACAAAATTGATGATGTTGATGATATTGAAAAGGCACTATCTGTCGGTGATGAGGCAGAGGTGACATTTTTAAGGAAAAATAAAGAAACTCGTGCGTTAGTGAAAGTTTTAAAGGATAAAGATAGTCTAAGACTTGGACTTGTTGTTAAAGACAATATAACAGGGGTAGGAACACTGACCTTTGTAAATAAAGCTACGGGAGAATACGGTGCACTTGGACATGCTGTGGTTGATGAAGCAGGAGGAAATGTGGTTCCTGTTAAGAAAGGCAAGGTTTATAGTTGTAATTTGATAGGAATTAATAAAGGACAGAAAAATAATCCAGGGCAACTTCGTTGTTTGTTTTTGCAAAACGGGAAAAATAAAGGCGATATAGAAAGTAACGGTAAATTTGGAATAAATGGAACTATGAAAAATGTCGATGGTTTAGTTGACGAAAATCTTACAGCTAAGATTGGCGGAAGATTGTCGGTTACTCCTGGTAAAGCCACCATAGTTTCTGATATTAGTGGAATTAAAGAAGAATACGAAATTGAAATCATAAAAGCTAACTATCAAAAGAAAGCTAATGATAAAAGCTTGGTGTTTAGAGTGAAAGATAAAAGACTTTTAAATCTAACAGGCGGAATAGTTCAAGGGATGAGTGGCTCTCCTATCATGCAAAATGACAAAATTATCGGAGCAGTTACACATGTGTTTTTGTCTGACCCGACAAAGGGTTATGGGGTGTATGCGGATTGGATGGTAGGCGAAAACTGCGCTTAATTTCGACTTTTGTCTTGCGCCAAAAGTC
>DVLK01000084.1 GCA_018715545.1 Candidatus Caccovivens faecavium
TTATATATAAAATTTTGAACTTGCTTATTCATTATCAAGCACAACTTCACCATTTAGCCATGCATTAAAGAAGCCATCGAGCTTTGCTTTTGAAGTTTTAGAAAAACTTTCAATCAAATCTTGCCCTGTCGCCGTTTTATACTCAAAGTCAGCAAAATAATTTTGAAGGCATTTGAAAAACTTATTATCGCCCAGCGTATTACGCACACTGTCAAACATCAATACCCCTTTTGTATAAACACAGTTGACATATTCTGGTTCTGTATTAAACTCACTTAAACTTCTGTTCATGCTCTCATCAACATCACCTAAAATATCTTTATAGGTATTTACAAAAAGTCGATAACTTTGAAGCGCTCCTGAAATTATGTCGTCATATGCTATGCAATACTTATCATTTTTTTCAAAAAAGAGTGCGGTGCTGTACTCTGTTAAGCTTTCATCAAGCCAAGCCTCACTAAATTCATTATTGCCAATAAGTGAATACCACCATTGGTGAGCAAGCTCATGCACAATGACATATTTATATGTTTCCGCGTCCTCAACCTCATCTGAAATAAACACCAAATTCGGATACTCCATTCCGCCAAAGCAAAAATTAGTTTTCGCAACATTTATCGTCTTATAAGGATATTCGCCAAATAGCTCTTGAAAAGTGGACATGGCCTCGCAAGCCACCTCTAAATTTTCACTAAAATTAGCATCATCATAATAAAAATAGTTTACAGTTATATCGCCTACCATGCTTGAAACTTTTTGAAATTTTGTCGACAGCGTGAAGGCAAAATCGCGCACCTTTTTTGCCTCAATCTTGACTACATTGTCCTCACCGCTTACGCTCTCACTTACAATATCGCCACTACTTGCAAGCGCAAAGCTTTTGTCGAAAGATAGCGTAACATCATAATTTGCCGTTTCGCTATAAAACGGGTCGCCATTTAATACAAAGCTATTTTCCACAAAGCCATTTTCATAAACACATAAAATAGGATAAAAATTACCAAAATTTACTGTATTATTACCATAACCCAATCTATGATTGATGTTGGCAAGCTTGACAGTGAACTCTATATCTACGCATACCTTTTCGTTTGGATATATCTCTTCCTGCAAGGTTATTGTCAATATGTTACCCCCTTCGCTGATGGCAAAAGATAGCGCTTCATCATCGCTTTTAACGCTCTCAATCTCGATATTGCCATAGCTCACCTCGCCCGTAGGGTAAGCACGATTAAAATAGCTTGTGCTTACTGCCTCATTTCCTTCGCTGAACGAATTAGGATACAAGAAAAACTTTAATTCACTTAGCGAATTTTCATATTTATTAAATATTTCCACACTCTCTTTCCCGTCTAGCGTGTGATTAGCCTCATCATATTCACAAAAAAGTGTGTAAGATGTATATTTTTCTTCACTTTTACCAGTGCAACCTGTAATAAAAAGTGGAAGTGTAAATATTAAAACAAACAATAGCGATAACTTTTTCATGTCATATTTTATTATAAATTTTACCAAAAAATAACGAAAAAGTTGTAAAAAGTCTTAAACTGTGCTACAATCTTTTAGCAAAGGAGCAAAATATGGCATTTTGTAGATTATCAGTGGACGCGGTTGCAAATAATAGCACAAGCGTTGACAATATATTCATCAATAATTATCTTCCATACGCAAGTGATGAGTGCGTGAAAGTCTATCTATATGGCTTATACAAATGTCAAGACGCTAGCGCTAAGGACAACACCTTGGAAAATTTTGCTAACGAACTTAAAATGAGCACAGAGGAAGTAGAGAGTTGTTTCTATTATTGGCAGGAACAAGGGCTTGTGCAAATATTAGAAGTCATCCCCTTTGAAGTAAGGTATCTTCCTATCACCAACGCACTCAACGGCATAAAAAAATATAACACAAAGAAATACGCAACTTTTAACACACAAGCACAAGAAATAATCTCTGGCAGAATGATAACACCTAAGGAATATGAGGAATATTATAACATAATAGAAAATTACCACATGGAAAAGGAAGCTCTTATTATGGTAATAAAATATTGCGTTGACGCAAAACATGATGAGAAACTTGGCTATTCCTACATAATAACGGTAGCAAAGGACTGGGCAAACCGCAAAATACTGACTGCAAAACAGATTGAAAATCAAATATTACAATTTGAAACTTTAAATACAGGGCTGGAATATATTTTTAAAACCTTAAAACTCAAACGACTTCCTTCTGTCAGTGAAAGAACGCTCTACAAAACCTGGAAAGAACTCGGCTTTAATGATGAAACAATTTTATATGTCGCAAAAAATCTTAAAAAATCAAGTTTTGAGTATCTTGATGCACTTCTCAAAAAATATTTCTCCTTGAAACTTTTGACAAAGGAAGAAATTGAAAATTTTGAAAGTGAAAAGAAAGAAGCTAGCCTTATTGCGAAAAAGATTACCACGAATTTAGGGCTATATTACGAAAACTTAGAACCAGTGGTTGAGAACTATGTCTATAAATGGTTCAATCTAGGCTTCTCAGTGGAGATGCTGGAAAGTGTAGCAAACTACTGTTTTAAAACTAATGTGCGCACATTAGAGGGCATGGACAAGGTGCTAAATAAATTCCATAAGTTAGGAATTTTAAGTATGCCAAGTTTAAATGAGTATTTTAAAGGCGTACTTGCTGTCGATAAGAAGATTAAGGAGATTTTGGAGGCTATTGGGCTCAGCCGTAATGTAAATCAGTTTGATAGAGATAAATACAAAATTTGGACGGAAAATTGGCTGATTCCAGAAGATGTCATAGACTACGCCTGCACCCTAGCCTTAGGCAAGGAACAACCAATGCAATATTTAAATATGACACTTTCCTCATTCCATGACAAAAACATAAGAACGGTGGAAGATGCAAAGAACTCTGGACAAATTATAGCTGGAAATAAGTCGAAAAAACTATCTAACCGCCATAACTACACTCGTGAAGAAATGAACGCACTCTTCCAGTCGATAGACGAAATTGAGGTGTGATATGAAAAGAGAAATAGTATTACAAGCAGAAAACACCATCGCCACTCGCCACCAAAAACTAAATGAAGAATATGAAAAAGAGAAGAGTTTATTAAGTGAAAACGAAGAGTATGCAAAGTTAAACTCCGCTCTTCGCAAAGAGATGATTGAAAATGCAAGGCGTGAAGCCTATGGCGAAAAGATAGATAGAAAAAAAGAAAAAAAGTTGAAAGCTAATTTAGACCAATTATTAAAAAAACAGAATATTTCATTAACCGAAAAATTTAGTTGTGCTAAGTGTAAAGATAGCGGATATGTTAACGGAAAAATGTGCTCCTGCCTCAAAAAAGAAATATCTAACATTCTTTTTGAAGAAAGTAATTTTGGAAAACTCGTGTCCTTTGACTGTGCGAAGAAAACTGCACCTAAGGAATATCAAAAACTCTACGACAAAATGAAAGAGTGGTGCCATAGCGACTTTAAGAAGAATTTAATCTTCATATCTGGTGAAGCAGGCGTTGGTAAAACCTATCTTACCACCGCCATTGCAAATGAGTTAATAGAGGAAGGCAAAATCGTCAAACTTGTCACCGCCTTTCAAATGAGCCGAGATTTTAAAGAATATCGTTTTAAATATAATGAAGAGTTAATTGACAAATACCTATCTTGCGAATTTCTCTTTATTGATGACCTTGGCACAGAAACGCTTTATAAAGGCATCACAATTGAACTATTATTCCATGTTATAAACGAAAGAAGAATAAGAAAACTCTGCACAATAATCACTTCGAATCTCACACTTGACGAAATCTTTGATAGATATGATGAGCGTATCTTTTCAAGAATAGTTGACCGCGACAAGTCGATAACCATCAACCTAGTCGGCAAAGATTTAAGAATAAACAAAAGATAAAATTAGGTTGTTATAAATTAAGAAAAACATAACAAAGCAACTTAAACTAATGTCATACTACAAGCATAATATAACAATAACAAATACTATCAATAAATGAAAAATCTAGCACAAAATTTGCTAGATTTTAATTTTTTCTCATTTGAATTTTTGTGGATGATAAAAGAAATTCGCACAAAATATAGTGTATTACGCTATGCATACTACACTATATTTTACAGAAAACTTATTCCGCGCTTGCCTTTGCAATTCGTTCATCGTTAAGTTTGAAATACTTTTGATATGCCTTTTTGCAATATTTTTTATGCTTATCTTCGCTTGTGTCGCCTGGATTATTGAAATTGTAAACACCATTGACTTTCCACTTGTTGAAAAAGCCGATTTTTATAGCGTTCTTTTGACAAAGGAAGGAACATCGCATACACATTATACAATGCTTTCCAAAATGTAGTTCGCCGTCTTTCACTGTGATGTTCTTAGTTGGGCAGATATTTACGCAACAGTTGCAATTAATACACTCGGGCAAAACCTTATAATGCTTGCCATTAAATTTTCCACCCCAATGCTCAATACGGAAGATGTATGCCAAAAATCTTCCCATAAATACCTTTTTAAGTTTAGCAGGCTTTTTCTCCAATAACTCTTTAACATCAAGTGGAATAACCTTCTTTGCTGTTTCCCACATGCGATATGCCATTCGGTCAGTATGGCGAAAGATAATGTTGTATGGCATCACATAGTGGTATTCATACTTCGCAATCATATTCTTTTTCTTTAAAAGACTGGTAAGTTTAATCGAAGAGATGTTGTTTAGTTTTAATGGTTCCCCAGAGGTGTTAATGATAAAAACATCCTTTTTGTTTTCAAGTTTTTTCAGTTTTTTAACAAAATTTAAGATTATTTCAGGTGCATTAAAGGCGTGAACAGGATAGCCAAAACCAATCAAATCAAAGTCCTCAATATTTAAATTAAACTCGTGCTCCACGCGTTGTAAAGTAACATCGTTTTCATTTTCTTTTAAACACTCAGCAAATTTATCAACCACACGCTTAGTGTTGCCAGTTCCAGAAAAGTAGCAAATTAAAATTTTCATTATTTCCCCTCAGTTTTCATATGTGCGTTAAATTCGTCATCATAATAATAGAAATGACTTTCTTTCTCATCGTGAGAATCATACCAAATCTGCGCAAAAATCTTATCTTTTTTCGCTAGCCTATCAAAATCCCAAACATTCTTTTTGTAGGTTGGATTGAACCAGTGACCACAATATAGCACTGTGTAAGCATTTGCCGAAAAAGTTTCGCCGTCCTGCGTTTTCCAATTTAGTTTTTCGTATAGATTCCCGCCGTATTTTTTTGAAACAAGTTCTCCGCCATGCATCTTTGCCACATTTTGCAAATCTTTGAGCGTCACATTGTCCTTATCTATATCAAAGCCGTAATCTATTAATTTGGCGTTTTTAATATCATGTAGTTTCGCATAAACAATAGCGTTGCCCTCTTCATCTTTATTTTCTATTAGTAGAGGAAAATCTTTCCATTTTTTAGGCATGGCAAGATATCTTCCAACGCTTCCAAAATACGCAGTGAGGCGCGCAGTGTCCTTATGGTCAAACCAATATTTAGGCGCATTTGAATCTTTGCGTAGCTTGTCAATCACAAACTTTCTTATAAAATACTTTGGAACAACCCTGCCTGCCTGAAAAATTTTGTGAGATTTTTTCACTTCCTTCCAATATTCTCGTGTATCTTGATGCTGATAGTCGAACATCTTGTCTAGAACATCACTATCATAGAACCACATACCATGGAAATTACGAAGAGAGTTGTAATATGGCTTAAAGAAATCTTTACAAGTGCCACCAATAATTTTAAAACCGTCGTTCAGCGTATCAAAGCCAGTTAAACGATTTTCATTTCCTCCACCGATATTAAAACACTTTCGCCAAAATTTGTCGCCAAGGTCAGCTTGCATATCCTTTTTTAAAATGTTTGCCACAAGCACTCCGCTATCATGAGCTGTCACCCATTCAAGTGGTGCGTTGAAACAGGTGTGGAACATCAGTCCATCACTCATATTGTCAGATAGCATATTTTTATGTAACACCGCGGTTTCACGAAGCACCGCCCATTTTTCAAGCTTACTTTCCAAAACTCTAAACTCGCCACGCAGTTTTGTTGCCGAATATATATCAAACGGACTGACAAGTAGTGGGTCACCAATTCTGCCATAAGGATGACGGCTATTTCTGTTGCCATAGAGCGCTACCGTTGAAAAATGAATAAGTTTTGGTTGCTTCTTTTGAGTCTCAATAACACTAACCAAATTATCAACACCTAGCTCATTGCACTCCACCGCCTTGCGTGGAAACTTGTCGCTATGTGGCGGAATGACTGCCGCAAGGTTCACAACATAGTCAACTCCCTCCACAAGTTTTTTGCAAGTCGCTTTGTCGCCAATATTTCCTAAAATTACTTCCCAATTATCAGTCTTACCCTTATATTCTTTTTGTAACTTTTTTATTCTCTTATCATCAGGAAGCACCAAAAGTTTAATCTTTTCCACTCCCTCTAATTTCATAACTTGATTTAAGACTTCTTGCCCAACATTGCCGGTTATTCCTGTAAAAGCAATTTTCATATTTTCCTCCACTTTTTAAGTGTATCACAAATAGAAAAATTTACCAAATAAAAAAAGAAGAATTTAAAAATTTTTAACTATTTAAACTCTTCTTTTAATCTTTTAATTATAAACATACATTAAATTTACACAACCGCCTCTTCATAAGTTTCTTGCATATATCTTGGAAGAGTGCCCATAATTGTCACTCCGCCAAATGAACTAGTTTCAACAGAGAAGCCATCTTCTCCTCTTAATGTCTACATTCCCTCCGCAATCCACAACAGCAATAGTAACTAAGAGAACGGCAAATGCCAAAAATATAGTTGATAATTTCCTTTCATACCTTTCTCCCTAATATTAGAATATCATATTTTAATTAATATGCAAATTAAATTCATTAATTTATTTTAGAAATTCAAACTTTTATTAAAATTTTCACAATATCTTTTTTTTATCATAATATCATTATACCACACTCCCGCCCAAACTCAAAATGATAGAAAAACAAAATGATTTTCATAACAAAAAAGTGAAAAATCCACTTAAATTTCCTTTTGGCGTTGCTCACGATAGTTGATAGATTTATTCTTCCAAGGTTTAACCTTACCACCAGTCAACGATTTTGAATAAATAACAATTTTGCCTATATCTTCTGTTATATCGTCCTTGTTATTATAATATTCTTTAACCATACCAATTTTTTCATATAATTTGCAGGCAATGGCATTATCAATTTCGTCTGTATATAACCTTATAATTTTAAAGTTGTTGTCTTTTGCGTACTTTTCAAAAAGTCTAAATATCTTCGTTCCATAGCCCTCTCGTCTTTCAGTTGGAATAACTCCATACCAACCGAGCCATAGTTCATCTCGATTATTATCAACAAGATAATGCCCCCAAATTCCAACTGCTTTACCCATATCATTTCTAACTAAGAAATATTCTTTAACAAACTCACTATGACCGTCCGCCATCTTTCTTTCGGCAAAGGACTCCAAAAAATTAACCCGTGCGTTTTCGCGAGGGAAAATTGCATTTTGAACAGCAAGCGCTTCGACGATATTCTTTTCTGTTATCAATTCACTTTTTAAATACTTTTCCATAATTAACTAACCTTTAAAGATGTTAGGATTTTTCTCTGTACTATATTCTTGCGTAGTTTTAATATATAAACTTGAAGTTAAAGTAGAATTGTATTAAACCACAAACTCTTCTTTTTTCTTTCTTATTTCAAAAATAATCCGAGATCATAAAAAATCAAAACCACTTTAAGTTGCGACCAATTCGCCAACGAAGTGCAAAGCGGAGAGTGAATCCTCACTCTCCGCCCGCTAGGGGTTAAGTCCTGTGCGTCTGCCATTGCGTCACAAACGGCACTTCATTTCAACTTTTGCCTTGCGTCAAAAGTCTTACCATTCGTTTGTTTGCTCCTTCTCCCCAAAAATATAAATATTTTCGGGGACCCCAAATAAACGATGTGGCGGAATGTCATCCGCTTGTTTTTTCTTTGGTCCAGGTGGTGGGACTTGAACCCACACGAAGTTGCCCTCTCAGGATTTTAAGTCCTGTGCGTCTGCCATTCCGCCACACCTGCAAACGTTATTTCGTTTTGTGAGATTTAAAAAAAGTGGGAGATTGTGTTTAGTAGTATTTAAAAACATACATTTTAAGTGGTAAACCACTTTGGAGGTACCACCCGGATTTGAACCGGGGAATAAAGGTTTT
>DVLK01000085.1 GCA_018715545.1 Candidatus Caccovivens faecavium
ACCTATGACCCTCTGCTTGTAAGGGTGGATAATCCACCTTAACACAAACATTTTTAGCCGATTTGTCCCAATTTTGTCCCAATTTTTGATTTTTGCTTGATTGAATTTCCTTTCTTTGTTCAGCGCGCCTGTGGCGCAAACTCGGCACTTTGTGCCACATTCCTCTTTCATGTCTTTATATATAATTAATATAAATAAATAACGCATGCGCGCCTGTGCGTGTATTTATTATATTCTCTCAGTTTATATTTAGATTTAATTTATTTAAAGTAATTATAATTATAACTTTTTGTTTTTTGCTTCTT
Source organism: Candidatus Caccovivens faecavium (assembly GCA_018715545.1). GTDB lineage: Bacteria > Bacillota > Clostridia > Christensenellales > UBA1242 > Caccovivens > Caccovivens faecavium. The sequence goes on from DVLK01000085.1 coordinate 306, forward strand.
TTTTATTTTTGTAAATGGACAAAATTGTCCGGTGCGCCGGTCAAATTTGTCCGGTGGTCAAAAGTAAAAAAGTAAGGCTTTAACCTTACTTTTGCATAATTAATATGGTCTACCAATTAATGTTTTATTTAACGATAAAACTAATTTTAAATTATCAAAACTAATAGAAAAATCTTTGTCGTTTGTTATAAAAATTAAACCTTTACTTTTTGCGTATTTCATAAATAAATAATCGTTAAAATCTATCTTATTAAATATTTTAAAAAAATCATCTATATCTTCTGTTTCTAATTTAAAAGAGTCAAACTCTACTACTTTTTCTTCCAACAATTGACTTAATTGTAATTTAAAACTTTCTACAAACTGCTTGCATTCCTCTGTTTTTCTGTATGCTTTGTAGTCTATGATTTCCTTTCCGCCTGCAATTTCATGCAAGTTATGGATATATCTATTATAACACTCCGACAATAACTCTGGAAGAATATAAATTTTTGCATGTTTAGCTATTATATTTTTAAAAAGGCTTTGAGTCTTGCGCTGTAATTCTTTGCTTTTATCATCTCTGTCATAATTTGCATCTAAAAACGGAAGGAAAACACTAGAATCTACAAAAAACTTATCATTAGGGCTTATTTTATATGATAAAGCATCAATAACTTTTCTTGACTGAGACATTAAATATTTTCTCCAATATATCATTTGAGTAAGTAGGTAAATTAATAATTTTTATTCTTTCACTAAAAACTTTTTGACCTAATTCATCAATAAATGATTTAATAGTAGCTTTAATAAAAGCGGTTAAAACTATTTTGACATTGATAAAATCTAGTATAACCGTATTATACTCTTTGAGGCATTTGGAGATTTTTTTATTAATCTCTTCACCTATTGCACTTTCAACTGCTATTTCTTTTGTAAAATCATAAACCTTAATCGTAAATTTATCTTTCATTTCCATTCCTTTCTGTTAATATTATATCACAAATTTAAAAAAAATCAACACTTTTTTATTATATTGTATTCATCCAACTTAAATTTGATGTTTAATAATGTTCCTCCTAAATTTATATCACGATGTATTTCATCTTTTATAGTTCCATTTTCAATAGAGTAAATCTCATTATCTGAAATGATAATTATATCAGCATTATACTCTTTTAAAAGGTTTAAAAACTTAAACATACCCATACCCAAAGAATTCGCAGTAGAAGTTTCAGGCAAAAAAGCCCATGATATATATTTTTCGTCTCGTATAAAATTAGATATATTTTGTTTAAATGTTTTTCCAAAATTAAATATTGTTACATCTAACTCGTGCTTTTGAGGAAAAAATTGCCCCGAAAAATACACGCTCTTTGAATTACCATGTTGAAAACAATTATAAAATACTTCTCCAAGATATTCTATAAATTTAAAAATATCATTCTCACTCATTTTTAAATTACGAAATAATTCATAAAAATCAATTAGCATGCTTTCTATACAATCAGTTGCATTTTTGTATTCAGCAATCTTTATTATGGTTTTATGTGTATCTTCTAACGCCTTATCATTCCATAATCTGCAAAAATTATTTTTATACAAAACTTGCCTTAATGCATCTTGCTTTGGAGGTATAATTTTAAAGTTAACAGCAAACATACTTGATGCGTTCACGATTGATTTAATAAAGCCAAAAATAATTACAGATAAATTACTGTCTATGTAAGTCAATTCGCTCATATCTATGATTTTTTCTTTATGAGCAAAGAAATTCTTTTTATTAATCTGATTAGTTATGTCTTTAATTAATTTTTTTATTGAATTCTTGCAAGAATTGTAACTCCCTGAAATTTTTATTAAAGTATTCATTTATTTAATATAACATAAAAGTTGTTCTGAATACAATTAAATTATACAAAATTTAATAAAAACTTTTCAACTTTTATGTCAAGTTTACCAATAAAAAATACATGGCACTTTGTGCTCTTTTTAGAGATTTCGTATTAAAAGTGGTTATATTAACAGGGCTTGCACCTGGGATGACTTCAAAGTTAATTGTGGCTAAATTGTATATACATTTTTCGCGCCGTTTTTGTATATACAAAATTTCGATTTTTTGTATATGCATTTCACCTGGTGTTTTGTATATATATTTTATAGGTTGTTTTCTCTGATGTATTTATCCATCATTTGGTCAACAAGCACGCCAAAAGAAAGCATATCGCAGTATCGATTTTTATTATGTTCTTTAATATGCTTTAAAATTTTGTTATATTTTTCTTCATCGACTCGAACTGAGATGTTTTTCCTAGTTTTTGTATTGAAATAATAACTTGATGATTTTGAATAACTAATTGCCATGCTCCACCTCCGTTTTTGGTGTTAAGTTGTTGTAAATATTAATAAACTTAATACAGGTATCAGCGCGTGGTTCCTGGCCGTTGAGCCAGCGAAAAACCTGGCTTGGACTAATTTTATAATAGTCAGCAAATTCAATCTGTGTCCAGCCATAGAAGTCCATTATACCTTGTATGATATCTTTAAATTTAAGTGGCTCATCCATAATCACCTCCGTAAACTCGTTTTCGCCTCTTCCCTTCCATTTCCTTTTGGATGGCTTTCTCGTACTCAATTCGACCTATTGCCTCTATATTTTCAGCGATAAGCTTTTTAATAACTCGATCGTCATCACTATCGTATTTTAACTGTGTTAAGGTTCTACACAGTCTTAATATTTCGTTAATATAGTCCTGTTTAGTGTGTTTTTTCATTTCTCCTCCTCTTAACAACCCTCTAAAATGCGCTGAGATACACAGCTTTTATTTTTTTCTAATTTTTTCTGGCTTTTTGTAATAAAAAACGCTAGCTAAAACTAGCTTACAAAATCTTCATATCTATATATCTTTGTCATGCGCGACTTACCTGGCGTTGTGGAACCTGTTGGAATCAGCTTAAATGGTCGGCTGTGCCTTGCTTTTTCTCGGAGTTCAATCGGGGTTAATTTAATTCCATAGACACTCATTCGTTCTGGATTGATTTTTGATATTGAAAAAAATATATTTAAATCAACTTGATTTTCAAGACTCATTCCGCTCATTTTTCCACCTCCACATAGGATATGTATACCTCACAGTGTGTCAATTCTTCCAGCCACTGTTTAAGCCCTTTTTCAACATTTTCAAAATAAATGCTGAACATACCTTCTTCTTTTAGCCTAGTCAATTCATCTACTGGCATTAAAAAATCAAATTCAATTTTGTCGTAAGGCTCTTCCTCATCTTCTTTTGCTGGATCAAAAATCGTGGCTTCAACTTTCAATTTTTTTGTTTCGATTTTGTGAATTTTTTGCATAATTTTTCTCCAAATTTTTTATTTTTTTCTAAATTTTTGTCATTTGCAAATTTGCAAATAAACAAGCGTAAGATGTCCTCTGCGGGTGTAAGAGGATGTTTTCTACATTCTCTATACACGGAAATTGAAATTCACAAGCGCAAACGGGCGCGGACTTGCGTCACGCATCCCCGTTTTGCTCTTCTTGTGAATTTTCTTCAATTTCCTGCTCTTTTTCATTCTCAGCATTCATTTCGTCACTAGACTTTGTCTGTTCCTCTTTTTCTTGCTGTGAAGGTGGGAGTTGCCCTATGGACTTGCTCGCTTCGATTACGCGTATCTCTGTCGTTCCGCTGTCCTTTTTTGTGCGCTTTACGGCGTTTTTGAGCGTCAATAGCAAGTTTTTCGCCTTTCGGCTAAATCCTGTGTTATTTTCCTCTTTATACGCGTTATGTTCCTTTTTGAGTTCATTACGCTCAACCTTGTTTGTGATATTCTCTTTCTTAAACAAGGTATCAAGACTGTCAAAAAGAAGAGTGATAATCTTATTTTTGAGGCGTTTATACTCCTTCTTAGAGAAAAAGGACTCGCACTCTGAAAGCTTGCCTAGCTCATCATAGAAGTGCTCAGTTGTTGTGCTAAAATCGTCATATAAATTACTGTTCAATTACCCCACCTCCTCTTTTTTCTCTTCTTTTGCTTTCTTCTTCCACTCGTCCCACTCAACAGGACGCTCTTTAATACCGTCATAGTCGTAATAGTCAAAATCATTGTCCAAGTTCTCCATATTGACTGCATATGCTGTTGGATTGTAATGCTTTCGTATATCACCCTCAAAAACATAATAGAACGGCTCGCCAACGCTTAAATTTTCAGTGTGTTTTAGGTAAGCTTCAAGCTCACCTTCATATTGGAACTCTCTGCCATACCATTCGGTCTTTATGAGCTTACCTGGAATAAACTTATCTGATTTAACTATGTGTTTTCCAACTTTGAATGTATGTATAGATTTTTCAACATAGATGAATCTATCTACAATGCCTCGAATATCAGGACTCAAACGAATATATCTTTGTGTTATTAAAAAGATTGTAAGATATATATGTCCGCTCCACTCAAATACCTGTGTGACCCATGGTGGAAGTCCTCTTGTGTCCTTTGAGTCCCAATATCTGTTAGACTCGTCAAAAACATACACGCCATATGGAATTAACCTTTTTACATTTTGAAACTTGTTTGGAACGCCGAATTCGAAGCCAGAGATTGGATAGTTTTTCATGGTTGGAAACTTACGGTAGATGTCATAGTTTGCTGAAACAACATGGCGCTGTGGCGGTAAAGTTAAATTCATGCCATAAGCTTTATTCTCATACTTAGTGTATTTACATGAAGATTGGTATTGACTATTTCTAAACTTCATGTATTCATTTATCACCATTGCTGTGACAAGTGAAGTTTTACCAGCACGCGTTTTACCTGTAACTTGAATTATCATGCTTTACCTTTTGTTTTCCTTGGCGTCTTTTTTATTGGCGTTCGACGAATGGAATACTGTTTCGGCTTTAAGTTCCTTTTAACATCTTCAAAATAGTCAGACTTTGTGAGGCTGTTTGTTATAGAGCTTGCGTTCCAGTTGTGAGAATATGTATTCGTGCCTTTGTATGGCGTCCTTACTGTGTAAGAGCCGTCCTTGTTTTTGGCGACATATTGCCTACCAACTTTTAACTCTTTATGCATATTTAAGCTCTTTAACTCTCTTGAAAGCTTGTCCGCAGTTTTAGCTTTGGACTGAACAACTCTCATAGAGTTAGTCTTTACTTTCTTTTCAGTTTTCTTATTACTTCCAAACATACCTTACCTCTTATTTAGATTGTTTAATATTTTTATATCCTTCGAGTTATAGAATCTATCTACCTCATCAAAGGAATACACATTGATGTTGTTTTGCCTCTTTGCTTCATTTTTTAGATGTCGCCCTATTAGTTTTTACCGCCTTAACACCTTTGGTTATCTTAGGCTTATTCAAATCGACTATTCTCTTGCAATCTGCCAAAGAGCCATTTTTACTGAAATATTCTTTGCCAGTTTTTGTTTTAATTATATAATTTGAAGTCCTTTGGTAATCAGTCCTTGCCGATTCCAAGTCTTTTTTTGTGACTTTTCTAATCCTTAAATTGTTTTTCTTTAAAAATTCCTCTTTTTTCATATATACTCCTTAAAAAATTTTGTTTAAACTATTGACTTTTTCTTTTTTAGAGACTATAATATAGGCGAAAGTTGGGTGAAAAGAAACTTGCGTTTCCAATCCGTAATTAAGTGTTGTATTTATACATAAACTTTCTTTCAAAGAAGATGTTTTCATCTTCTTTTTTTATTCTTTTTCAACTCGGGTTTGCCTATTATTGAATTAATAATTGGCTTGTCCTCTTTGTGTATTCGATAATCTTTATAACTCTCTTTTTCTCGGTAAGTGTTATATTTTTGTTTCTCAACTTTTGTTTTTGCATAACAGTCACTTGTGTCCTTTGGATTAATATTATGTTTTAGTTGTTTCTTTTCTGCGCAGTCGTTTTCGTTATGTGTAAAGCCAATAGAATCCACCATTGTTTTGTCTTGTTTAAAAGCATATGATGCATGTCCTGTTTTTTTATTCATAACAAAGCCTTTGATTTTCTTTACTTTCTTCATATTTTCCTCTCAATTTATTTGACTTAAATTTTAAAAATTGATATACTATGTATAGAAAGTGGATTTGTGCATGTCCGCTTTTTTTATTTACCATACCTAAGAGAATTAATTAATGAATGTTTTTTGAATTGCCTCCATGGCAATTCTTTTTCATACCGTGAATTAAATTAAAAGTTTTGTTATTTTTTGAGTACTTATTAAAAATTTTTTTTTACATATATGCTTCGCAAAGCTCTGCATAGTTTGTAATGGTTGCTCCGCCGACTTCAAGTTCGCCTTCGTTCTCGGTGCCTTGCTCTTCGTCGGTTGGTGTTTCAGGTGTTTGAACTTCCTCTTCTTCCTGCGATTGGTTAGCTTTGACAGCGTCATTGATAGCGAATCCACCCCATACAGCGCCACCGATTACGGCAAGTGAAGCTAGTGAAATACAAGCAACTTTCCAGCCATTGACTTTGTCTTTTTTATTTGCCATAGCGTTCTCCTTTTAAATAGATTTTTTTAAGCTTTCTCGACTTTTAATGGTAAGCGGGTGAATATGAATTTAAATAATTAAATTCAGAGAAAAGGAGGATACTTCGCCCGCCTTGGTATGCTGTTGCAGTTTTTCTCTTCACTCCTAGGTTATATAGAACAAATCAACCTATGTTTATCGCACCTGCTATATGTTCATCAAGGCACTTGACCACACAACAGCACTGGTAAGATATGAGAGGTCAGCAACGTGACATCACATCTTTGGTAAGTGAGCCGTTTAAAACTTGGAGGTTCTTCTTTTTTGTAATCGGATAAGTTCAAAAAGAATTTGGCTCACTTTGGTGGATGGTTGATTTTTAGTCTTGTTATCCATCCAACTGACTGTCCCGCCAAGTTTATACTCTGATAGCGGTATGCTGAGAGTAGACGAGGAATGTCCAAGGCATTCGCTCATCCTGGCGGTGGGTAGTAAAGTCCCCACCATCGCTTTTTTATTTTTCTACGACCTCAAAAGTATCAGCTTGAATATACAAATCTACATAACCCATATCATTTGTAGTTACACCAAAATGTAAAATATCATCAGTAGAGTCACTGCTTATATACCAAACTCTTGTTATATTTTCATAAATAGTTATCGATGTAGAAGTTTCAAGATTAATTCCATAAAATGTGTCTCCTACATAATAAAGGCCATAATCACTATTTACGGAATATATTGTTTGTTCTATTTCTGTTTCAGAAGAATGGTCACTAAACAATATTGCTTCGCCAGTATTAATATCTAATTTATATAATTTATTTTTTGATGTAGAAAATATAATATTATTGTCTTGCCTATAAATAAGATTCGCAGGAAAATCTTCACTTTCTATATCTGAAATTTTTATCAAAGAACAATTCTCTGTATTAACTAAATAGGCGTCAATTGCATATACAATATATAAATTCTCGTCCCATTTTGCATCATTATACAAATTGCTATCAGTGGATTTGCTAATATAAGTAGCTTTGTCTTTATTAAAAATATAGATTGTATGATTTTCATTATCAACTATAACAGCTCCATCAGTTGTAACTAATAAATCATTGCTTTGTACAATATAAATTAATTTATTATTTTCAATTTTTGCTATCCCATTGTTATCTCGCCATAATTCCAATAAATTAGAATTTTTATCTTCAAGTATAAAGAACTCGCAAAAACCATAACCGTCATCGGTTATTTTATCAAGAGTTCCATTGTTTTCATCAAATATAAACAATCCTAAAATATTATTGTTTAAACTTGACCATGCTTGTTTATCGTCAGGAAGATTAAATCTAGTAGAGTTATTACTTTCTTTTAATTTTAAAAACTCACTCCATATCTGCGTTTCGTGGTTAACAGCTTCCTGTATATCTTCTTCTGTATAGCCCTCTGCAAGTCCTGCTTCATAGCCTGCCTGTTCGCCAGCGGTGTAGCCATTCTCATAACCAGCTTGTTGACCTTCTTGGTAGCCTGCTTCATGTCCAACTTGCTGTCCGTTCTCGAAGCCCTCTTCTAAGCCTTCTTGTTTGCCTTGTTCATAACCGATTTGTTGTTTTTTATCGCCGTAGTCCTCATACGCGCTCTCTGAGTATGTAGTTTCAAAGCCGTTTGAGATTTCCGCGCCAAGAGCTAGTCCGCCAACCGCACTCACTGCGACCAGTGCTGTAATAGCTAATGCTTTTAAAATTCCTTTTTTCATTTTTCACCTCACTTTTAATCAAACTAAAACATATCCATCTGAGTAGTAGATATTAGTGCCGTCTGTCCAGATATATTTACCAGTAAAACTCGTTAAACCTGTCCAAGTTTTTTCTTTCCATGTAGAAGTTTCTTTATCATAAATGTATTGGTCGGAATAATATGAGTAATAAACATTTTCGCCGTCTGTCCATATTCCGTCAGCATCCATGACATTTATACTTTCAGTAGAACCATCTAAACAATTAAGTTCAAAGCTCGTTTCTATCCATGTTGAAGTCTCTTTGTGTAGGACATAAATATCATCGCTGTCACAATAATAAACATTTTCACCTACCATCCATATCTCATCACCAACTGGGTTAGACACGCCATTCCATGTAATTGTTTCCCATGTAGAAGTACCTTGATTTAAAACATATTGCCTATTACCATTTGAATAGTAGATATTATTTGTGTCAGTCCAAATATGTTTAGAACTAGCAGGTTGATAACCATACCAAGTCTTTTCTTCCCATGTAGATGTTTCTTTGTTTAGAATATATTGCTTACCTTCTCCAAAAGAGTAGTAAACTTCTTCACCGTCTGTCCAAGTATAATTTCCTTGAATCCTGACATTCCAGGTCTTTTCTTCCCATGTGGATGTTTCTTGATTTAATATATAGTTGTCCCATTTTAGAGTAGAGCAGTAAATGTTTTTGCCGTCTGTCCATATATTTTCAGCAGTTATATCAGATGCATCACAATCACCATAATTCCAAATCTTCTCTTCCCATGTTGTAAAACCTTTGCCATTCAATACGGCATAGAAAGTTGTATCTTTTATTATAGGTGTTGTATTAAAAGTAATAGTTTCTCCATTTTCAGTAAGCGACCAACCCTCTAAGGTATAGCCTGTAAGTGATACCTCAACATCAGTTGCATACTTACCATAGCTTACCTCCTGGGTGGCGTATTCTTCGCCATTAACCATAAAGGTGACTGTGTTGGTGCACATACCGTAGATTGTCATGTTCTCGGTCACTTGAATTGTGGTAAGGTCATCGATAAGCTCTCCGCCTTTGGTGAGTGACCAGCCCTCAAAGTCAGCTCGGTCAGGAGTAATTACCTCTGAAAGGTATCCGTTAGGTTCAACCACTTGCACATCATAGTTACGCTCTTTACCATTGTCAACCATTGTAAAGGTTACTCGAAGCTTGTCGCTGTCCTCGTAAGCTTCTAAGAGTTCTTCATAGTATTTAATATCATCTTGAAGCTCTTCGATTTGTTCTTGCTTTGCTGTGATGTCGGCCTGCAAGTCAGCAATATTTTGCATTAAATCTTCTATCTGTTCGTCTTTAAGTCCGCCATTTTCGAGTGCGTCGTTAAGTTGGTCAGTAAGATTTCCAATCGTAATCTCTTTGTTTTGTAACTCTGTTTGTAAGCCTGCAATTTGCTCTTGATATTGAATTATCACATCATAGCCAGCATCATCAAGCCCTTGATTGTAGGCATTGTCTAAATCTTCTTGCGTGTAGAGTGTTGTGTTCGATGTAATTGCTGACCAGTTGTCAACCATCCACACTACGCCAAGTGCTATACCTGCAAGTAGTAGAACAGAAAAAACTGCAATCAGCCACTTTTTCCAAGTTTTCATTTAAATCTCCTTTTAAACAACAACTGAAATCTCAGGCTCGATTATTCTAATCTCAAAGCCATTGATTGCCACATATTCTTGCATTAGTCCAACAGTATCTGCTGTTGCGCTTGTATCTACTGTCATATCTATGTGACTTGTGTAAAATATGAGTGAGATGTCTATATCTATTGAATTAATCAGTTTACCTTCGGTATCATAGAATATTAGTTCAAAGTCACCATGAATCTGTCCAGCTGTTGAAATTGTGTTATAGCAAGGCGTGTTATTTATTAAGATTTCATAGCTTTTATCTGTTCCGTCAAATTCATAGCCTACTTTATATGTGGTGTTGTATGAATATGTGCCGTCTGCTTCTGGATAGAAAACTATATTACCTAGGTTATACTCAAAAACATTGAAATCTTCATAAGGGTCATGTATTTCAATTGTTCCAATTGTCGAAGATTCTTTTTGATAATAGTTTATACATGTAAATCCACAATACGCCCCACCGAAAGTCCAGGCTATACAAAATAGAACTATGACATATGTTTTTGCGTGTGGATATTTAACCATTGCAACAAGTAAAAGCGCGACTGCAATAATAACCACTATGATAATAAGCGTTTCCCACATCTTGTCACTGATAAGTAAATCTGAAATCATGCGGACACCTCCTCACTTTCCAGCAATATCAAGTTTATATTGCCGTCATGATCTATATTGGAAGCATCGTAAACATAAAAATCTCTTTGAGTAGTCGATGTTAAATTGATTTCGGATATCTCTAAATCAGAAAAAGCATTTTCTGCTAAGCCTCGAAGTTCGATTTTTTGTCCATTTACAACAAAATTATCCAAATCAATATTTACAATTAGATTCAAGTTTCTAAACGGTGACATATAATTTACCACACTTGTTTTTAATGTCGCATAAAAACCACCATCTTCATACTTAACCGTTAAATCTTCATTATCAAGATAGTAAGTTGTTTTCGTTTGCCAGTATTCTTCACGACCTGTATTGTCCAGTGTCCAGTCAGCATCATTCATGACAATTCCAAACATACTCTGTTCACTTGAAATAAGTCCGTTATCTGATATATTTACTTTGATGTTTGTAAATAGGAATTGTTCATCTGATGTGTGATTTTCTGTATCGAATGAGCCGTTCTCATTTTGTAAAGTTACAAAGAAGTAATCTGATAAGTCGATAACAAAAATTTGTTCTCCACTGTCAAGACTTTTTACAGTTTCGTAAATAGATGTCAAAAAGTATGAAACATCGTGAGCTGTATATTGTTTTACCCACGCATTATTATGCGTATAGGTTAACCCCTGAGTTTGAACTAAACAAAGCTCTCCATTGATGTCATATATGAATTTATCTCGGTCAGTTATCTTCTCGCCTCGAAGAGATCCAAAACTTGTAGCTCCCATTTCAGTATCGTAATAATAGCCGTCTTTGATTTTGTAATAATGTTCATCATGTCCAGTGAATACTGCATCTAAGGATGTATCTTCGTTAAAGCTGTAACTCAATCCGCCAATTGACTGAAAGCCTGAGGAATACATTGTCTTTGTATCGTATGAGCCGTCCTCGTTTTGCTCAGGTAGATGTGCATCAGTATAGAAATTCAGTTTAATTTCAAAAGCTTCAACGCCGTTACCTTTTTCGTTATTAAAGTAATTAATCTCAATAAAATATTTTTCTTCGTCTGAGTATGTAGCTTCATCTAGATAGGCGGTTGAGATAAAAAAGTCATCACTTAAAAACATTAAGTAATACACATACCACAGCATTAACGCAAAACATGCTAAAAATATTGGGATATAGCACAAAATCAGCACTATTTTAAGTCCACTTCTCTCTTTTGCCACTTTTTCACTCCTTTTAAATTAATTTTAAAATTAAAACTATTACGCCAGCGACGATTATGAGCTTCATTCCTAAGCTGATTAAAAACCACTTCATATACCTAACTCTTTCACCTTTTCTTAACAATTGACTGTTCGACCTCGGGAATCGCCCAGGCGTGTCGTTTTAAAAAATCTTTACTTTTCATAATTCCGCTCCTTTTAAATTTCGATTTCGTCTATCGACTGAAAGAGTGCGTTCATCTCTTCCGAAGTGTATTCGTGCTTATTTGTTAAACCACGCTCAATTTTGTCAGCTGACTCATAGCCGTTTTTTGATATGATTTGGTAATAAGCCCTCACACAACTTGAAAGGCTCATATTTGTGGCTTCTCTCAAAAACTTCTTAGCTTTGATTTTTCTAATCATTAAATCCATGTCGACATAGTTCGGGAGTATGCTCATGTCAATCCTTCGTTCAGGAAAAGCTTCTTTGAATTTGGTTATGTCTTCCAAGTTCTGCTCCGGGAGCTTCTCATCTAGGAACTGAGGCGTGTAGCCTTTGAGGTATATTCGACGCTTGCTGGTTTTTCGGTTGTAGACTCTGGTGATAAAATCATTTTTTTCAAGGCTTTCAAGCCGACGTCTAACTGTTCGCTCGTCTACATTTGAGATTTTTGCAAGCTTGTTATCTGGTAAGTCGCAGTAGCCGTCCTCGTTGAGCTTTGAAGAGAGGCGGGCATATAACAGCTTTTCGCTGTCGCTTAGCTTTTTTGAAATCATAACGGGATTTGGAATAACTGCAAAATATGCCACTTTTTAACCTCCTTTTTTTATTTTTTAAGCTAACTTTTCAAGCTTTCCATTAACCTGCTGGAACAGTTCGGCGTGTAGCGTTCTACTCAAAATCGCATGAAGCTTACGCGCCTCGACCTCGTTTTTCTCAATAACCACGGCGTTTTTTCCTTTCATGTCCTTGAATTTGACACGAAAAAATCCGTGATTAGAAGTCAAGGTACCTATCAATTTGCACCTCCCGCTTTAACCTCGGATTGAAATCTCAATAAATTTTTATATTCTTTGGCTATTAAGCCATTTTTTTGGCAAAAGTCTATATACTCCTCTTGCCATGTTTTCTTAATACTGCTTGAATTTTGCATATTTACCCTCCTTTACTGCGAAAATTTCTTTCGTTATGTTTATTTTAGACGATAGAAAATTGCTTTGTCAAGCAAATTTGCGAAATTTTTTTTCGTTTTTTTAAAAAAATATTATTTTTTAAACAAAAGGAGGTTAATATGCTTAAAAATTTACGCTCAATTAGGATTTCAAATAATTTAACAACGAGTCAAGTTGCAGAAAAAATAGGTGTCTCTTTAAGGACTTACCAAAATTATGAAAATGGCTCAACTGAAATGCCATTTGCGTTAATGAAAAAACTTGCTGACTTTTTTAACTGCTCAGTCGACTATCTGCTTGGACATCAGCCACAGAATGTTCTTTATCTTGATAGCTTGACGGATGAACAGAAAGAAGCCGTCGAGCTTGTTAAACAGCTTAACGATAAACAAGTTTTAAAAGTCATCGGCTATATTGAGAGAATTAAAGACACCCCATTTGAAGATGTTGTCAATAAAATTTTAAAGAAGGAGGATTAAAAAATGGACTTAGAACAAGTAAAAAAATTTAGAAAATGAGGAAAAACAATCAGAACAGCACATTAAAGCCTTAAAAAATATACTGGCTGAAAAAGAGAAAGAGAGTAAAGCTCGATGCCTTTTAATAGGCTACCTTGAAGGCGACGGAGTCTTCTATGAGCTTGAAAGAGATAAAATTGTGATGTTTACTGGGACAAATCGGACTTCTAATTCTGAGGAGGACGATTTGAAAAATATAAGAAAAAAGCCTACGGGTGTATATGAGTTCCGTAGGCAGTATGACGGTAAAAGTTACTATTTCAGTAGCAAAATTAAAAGTGAAGTTATTGATTTCAAAAGAAAATTTGAGAAAAAAATAAAAAGTAGTGCGAGTGAAAATTTAAAAAGGCAGGATGTTAAGTTTAACGATTATTCTAGAACTTATTTCGAGCTTTACAAAAAAAATCGAGTTAAATCAAGAACGGAGGAAGAATGGGAAGGCGCTTTCAAATACTTCGATGATTATTTCAATAAACAGTTTTCAAAAATCAAAGCTGAGGATTTTCAAATTTTTTTAAACAAGCTAGCTGAGAACAAACCTACCACGGCTTTAAAGCTTTACAATAAAATTTGCGCAATTTGTAAAAAGGCATATGCTCTAAATATAATAAGTCTTGACATAGCTGAGATTTTAGAAGCGCCGAATGTTAATTATGGCATACGCAGAGCATTGACATATGATGAGCAAGTTAGATTTTTGGCTGAGGCGAAAAGATTGCCCACAGACACATACATATTTTTCTTGTTTTGCTTGATCACCTCAGCGCGTCGAGAAGAAGCTCGAAGATATAAGCCCTCTGACCTTGACAAGAAAAACAAGACACTTTTTGTAAATGGTACAAAGACTTTGAATGCTCCAAGGCGAATCAAAGTAACTGACACTTTCATAAAACTACTTGATAAACTTGGTGCAGGCTTCAAACACACCGCCGACTTCTATTCAAGAGAGGCAAAGGCGATTTTTGGAAAAATCGGCTCGCCTGACCTGACACTTAACTGCCTACGCCACACTTGCGCCACAAACATGGTGTATTTAAAAATACCTGTCGATTTTAGAAAGCATGTTATGGGACACTCGACAACAATCACAACTGATCGCATTTACACACACATTGAGGTTGGAGTAACTAAATCGCAAATACAAAAACTCTATAACAACCTCTATTTTACGGACTATTCGTAACCTTTTTAGTCCCAAGTTTGTCCCAACTTTTTAACTTTTTTTGAAAGACAAAAGAAAAAGACATACAACATATTGTGTCTGTTGTATGCCTTATATACCACTGGTGGGAGTTATAGGGCTCGAACCTATGACCCTCTGCTTGTAAGGCAGGTACTCTACC